>WRAZ01000032.1 GCA_009779925.1 Chitinivibrionia bacterium | reverse complement strand
GCGCCTTGCATTTTTGGACGGCACAACCACCATTGACGACGTTCGCGGACATAAAACCAAAGAATTTGAAGCGTTTCTTGTGGACGATTATCCCGAGGCGTACGAACTTCTGCGAAGCGGAGCGATTGACGCGTTTTTTGACGAATCTCCCGCCGAAGCCGCGTTTGACGTTTACGGAAAAGTGTATGTAAACACGTATTTTCCAATAATATACAGCCCTGTTTCGCTTACTACGCAAAATCCCGAATTGCGGGTAATTATAAACGTGGTGCAAAAGGCGCTTCAACACGGCGCAATCCGTCATCTTACGCGGCTTTACAATCGCGGACACAGAGATTATTTACAGCATAAACTTTTTGCGATTTTAACCGACGAAGAGCGCGAATTTATAAGAAACAATCCGGTTATTCCGTTTGTCGCAGAACACGCAAATTATCCGATAAGTTTTATGGATTCTCACACGGGAAAATGGGAAGGTATCGCTTTTGACGCAATTAACGAAATAGAAAGATTGACGGGGCTTAGTTTTAAGAAAATAAACGACCAGCACACGGAATGGACTCAGCTTTTGGAAATGGTAGAAAGCGGAGAGGCGGCGATGATTACCGAACTTATCCCGACCGAAGAAAGAGCAGGCAGATTTTTGTGGGCGGGCGAAAAATTTTTCAGGAGCCATTCGGTGCTTATTTCAAAAGTGGAATTTCGCGATATTTACATCAACGAAATTTTGTATGTCAGGACGGGGGTAGCCAAAAACACCGCGCACAGCGCCTTTTTCAGACGGTGGTTTCCAAATCACCCCGCGGTATTCAAGTTCGAAAACACGAGCGCCGTTTTTGACGCGCTGGAACGCGGCGAAATCGACGTGGTTATGACGGGCGAACACCAGCTTTTGACTATGACGAATTATCGCGAAAACATCGGATACAAGGCAAATTTTGTTTTTGATTTCTATTATTATTCGACTTTCGGCTTTAACAAAGACCAAGCCGTTTTAAATTCCATAATTACAAAGGCGATGTATCTTATAGAAATAGAAAAAATTGCGGGGCGCTGGTTGCACAAAACATACGATTATCGCATAAGATTGATGCGGGAGCGCATTCCTTTTATGATTGCTTTTGCGCTTCTTTCTTTGGGGCTTATTTTCGCGTTGTTTTTGTTTGTCAGAAAACGCAATGAAGGGCAAAAACTCGAAACGCTTGTAAGTATGCGAACGCAGGAACTTCAAAAAGCAAACCGTATAAAAACCGAATTTTTGGCGAATATGTCCCACGAAATAAGAACGCCTATGAACGCTATTATAGGTATGTCCGAAATTTTGGAGCACGAAGCTCTCGACCACCATCAGATGGGCTACGTTAAGGATATAAGTATGTCGGCGCAATCGCTTTTGGGCATTATTAACGATATATTGGATATGTCCAAAATCGAAGCGGAAAAATTTGAACTTCAGCCGATAGATTACAATTTCATTCTATTTATCGACAATATTGTATCGATGTTCACTCACATTTCGCGCAACAAAGGGCTTGAATTTATATACGAAACCTCGGGCGAAATTCCCGAATTTCTTCTCGGCGACGATTTGCGCCTCAGACAGGTTTTACTGAATTTGTGTAGCAACGCCGTAAAATTCACCCAAGAGGGAAGCGTAAAGTTCTCGGTAATCGTGAAGGATGAGAAAATTATGCTGAAAGTGGAGGATTCGGGGGCGGGAATACGCAAAGAAGACATTCCCAAGTTGTTCAACGCCTTTGAGCAGGTCGATAAAACCAATAACCGAGGTATTGTAGGAACAGGTTTGGGGCTTCCGATATGCAAGTCCTTTGTGGAAATGATGGGCGGCGAAATAATGGTAGAGAGCGAATACGGACACGGAACGGCGTTTACGGTCTCTATACCTATAGTAATCGGCAATCCCGAAAACATCCGAAAAAACGAAGCCAGCGGATTAAAATACACCTTAAGCGCTCCTACCGCAAAGATTTTGGTGGTTGACGACAACGAATTTAACCTGAGAGTGGCAAGCGGATATTTGAATTTTATGCAAATAACCGCTCAAACGGCTGACTCGGGCTTTACGGCGATAGATTTGGTTAAAGAAAACGACTACGATATCGTATTTATGGACCACATGATGCCCGAAATGGACGGTATTGAGACAGTCAAAAGAATAAGGGAAATGGGCAAAAAGTACGAAGACCTTAAAATTATCGCGCTTACGGCAAACGCCATATCGGGCGCTCGCGAAATGTTTTTGTCAAACAAGTTTAACGACTTTATATCGAAGCCGATAGACGCCTACGACCTGCAAAACATAGTGCAAAAGTATCTTCCGCCCGAAAAAGTGTCGATTTCCGACGAAAACCCAAAATCCGCAATGGATAAAGACGAGCAATTCCGTCGAAAAAACATAGCAACTTTCGTTAAGGATAACAAGGACACTTTCGATAAAATATCCAAAGCTCTGTCTTCGGGCGACGTAAAAACCGCGCACAGAATTGCCCACACCCTAAAAAGTAGCGCGGGGTATCTGGGCAAAAAGGAATTGCAATCGGCGGCGGCGGCGCTCGAAACTTCGCTTCAAAGCGAGCCGTTTGAATACACTTCGGCTCAAGTGGAGGCGATAAAAACAGGTTTGGAGCGCGCGTTTAAAGAATTTGAGCCGATACTGAAAGAATTACAAGCCGAAAAATCGCAAACGACAGAAATTAGCGCCGAAAAACTGAAAACATTGCTTGCGGAACTGAAACCGCTTTTGGAAAACTCGGATTTCAGCGCGGGCAACTACACAGAAAAACTGCAAAAAATATCGGGAATGGAAAAACTGGCGGAAAAAATCGACGAATACGATTTCGACGGCGCTTTAACGGCGATGAAGGAGATAGTGGAAAAAATTTCCGATAAAAACGGATAAAAAAATTTAAAAATCTAAATTGAAAGAAGAAAGGCTAAGGTAGAATTATGAACTTTTTAGTTTTCTTTAAGGCATTGGCGGCAACCTTGCTCATTGCGGCGGGAGTATGCGCTCAAACAGGCGTTATAGTGCGAACTATGCAACAACTTACAGACGAAATAACCGCATTCAACAACGGAACGGGAAACAGGACGATAACCATAGGCGCCGATTTTTACGTCTCTTCGCTTTTAACCGTAAACAGCTCGGGCGATACGCTTACCATAACAAGCAATTCGGACAGAGCGAATTATCCTTACATTCTTACGCGAAACGCCGCGGGTAATTTAATCACAATCGCGGGCAATTCCACGGTAATTCTCCAAAACATTACCTTTGACGGTAATATAAACGCTTTCGGGCAGGGCGTTTCGGGGGCGGGGTCTCTTTTTCTTGTGGGAAATAACGGACAAAAGGGCTTCTTGGATATGAAAACGGGCGCGACAATAAGAAATAACTACAATAATCACAACGGCTCGGGAGTGTATATCGACAGTACGGGCGAATTTAATATGCTCGACGGTTTAATCACGGGCAACAAGTCGAGCGGCTCGGGCGGCGGCGTGTTTATTCAGACCAACGGCGCAATGTTCAGAATGAGCGGCGGCGAAATTTCTTACAACAGTTGCGGAAGCAGTGCGGCGAGTTATTCGGGCGGCGTGCATTTTGCGGGCGGCGGAAGCGGCGGTTCGGGCAATGTAAGTCGTTTTATACTCGGCGGCAACGCGGTAATAAAGAACAACACTAAAGACGTAAGCGGCGGCGGAAGTGTTCCGAGCAACGTTTATATGGGTAGCGGCAGATACATAACGCTCGGCAACGGCGTCGGCGACGGCACAAACGGCGTGCCCGCTCCGCAGACGGGTATGGAAGTATGGATAACCAAAACGGCGGACAGCGGCGTATTTGTAAACGGCGGAGCCTCGGACGGTCAGCAAACTTATTTTAAAGGCGACGCGGGTTGTTCTCCTACATTTAATAATGGTAGTTTAATGATTATGTGCGGCTACGACATATCGCTCGACCCAAGCTACATAGTATTTGATACGCTCGGATTTGGTTATACTTCGCAAGAAATTTCACCCAAAACGGTTATTGTAGCAAACGTGGGCGAAAAACCGACGGGTAAATTAGTAATTACCTTGCGCGGCGCAGACTCGAACGCGTTTGTAATAGATACAAGAAATATTCATAATCTTGCGGTTAACGGCAGCGACAGCACCGCAAGTTTCACGGTTATGCCGGTAGTCGGCTTGGACGTTGGAACTTACAACGCGTTTGTTATGGTTTCCGCGGATATGGACAATCCCAATCACGTTATGACGAGGCGCGTTTTTGTTGAATTCACGGTCGGACACAACATAACTTGGAACGTAAACTGCTACGGTTGCGCCAATTTTACTCCCACTCAAACAATAGTAGCCGACGGCGGAAGCATAGCCGACCCGTCCCCGAACGTCCCCACAACCGCGGGAACTGTAAGGCAATACTATAACTTTGCAGGCTGGTTCAGAGACCCTGCACTGCAAATCCCCGCGTTTCCGATGGCAAACGTAAGCGATGAAACCACTCTTCACGCAAAATGGTTGCCGAAATCTACTCCGATAACATATAATCTTAACGGCGGCGCACTGCCAAGCGGCGATTGGGGATATTCCACTTACACCATCGGCATAAACCCGCTTCCCATTCCTACAAGAGACGGATATACGTTCGACGGATGGTTCACCAACGAGATATTAACTTACTCCATTTCGTACATCGGCTATACCGTGCCGCCAAATCCTAACGGAATGCAACTTTGGGCAAGATGGAAGGCGAATGTTTACAACATAACATACGAACTTAACGACGGTACTCAGCAAGCCGGCACTTGGAATTCATATACTTACGGCGTGGGATTAGCTCTTCCGACGTTGCCCGCAAGAAGCGGCTTTGTTTTCGGCGGCTGGTTTGACAATCCCGATATAAGCGGCAGTCCCATCACAACAATTTCCGCAACCGACATCGGCAATAAAACATTTTGGGCAGGATGGAGAAGTATATCTCTCAATCTGACGGGAACTAACAATTTTGCCTCTATGCAAATAGATTATCCAACGGCGCCCACCTTAACGGTTGTAGTAGAAAACACAGGTAATTTGGCTACGGGCGCGCTTACGGTCGCAATAAGCGCAGGCGGTACAAATCCTGATCTGAGCGCATTTGTAATTAGTGTAAGCACAATAGACAACATTGCAATCGACGACAACAGCACTTTTACCGTCAGACCGACTATAGGCTTAGATGTTGGAACATATACCGCAACAATCACCGTATCGAACGAAAATGAAAATGTAGCGGCGCAGAGTTTCGATGTTAGTTTCGTGGTGGACGCCGCCCCTCAACCTATTCCTGTAGCAATACCAACGCTCAGCAGAAGCATTTACGTTTATAACAGACAGGCGCAAAAGCCCGTATTTGGAAACCTTGGCGATGATTCTCTTTACGAATTAACTGACAACCAAGCAACAATAATAAATGTAGGCAATTACACAACTACCGCAACGTTATTAAACACGGCAAATTATGTCTGGGCGGACGGCACAACCGCCCCCATTGTATTTAATTGGGAAATTGTACCTTTGCAACTAACAATGACCGCTCCGACAATTACAACCACAAAAGTATTTGACGAAACAAATTCAGCGGAGGCAGAAATAGGCGAACTTACAAATTTAATTTCGGGAGACGTCGTATCTGTTTCAATATTGACTTCGACATACAATTCCCCGAACGTTTCGCAGGCGAACTTGATAACGGTTGTATATCAAATATCGGGCGCCGATATGGGCAATTACACAGCGCCTGCAAATTTCACAATTGCGGGCAATATAACCAAAGCCGACCAAGATCCACCGTCGGGATTAGGTACTATTCGCGTGTCTAATCCTTCCAATATGTCCCCCAACGGAAGTATTATAGGCGTTAGCAATAAAATGGAATTTGCTTTTGATGGCGGAGCAGGTTATATGCCTATCTCCGGTACCTCTACCTCAATCTCAGGACTTAGCGTCGGAAAATATTTTGTGCGATACAAGGGAGACGAAAATCATAACCCAAGCCCTTCCGTAGGACTTATTATTTCGTACGCTCCGTTCAGCTTGACGGTTAATGCAAATACGGGCGGCACAGTTTCGGGAACGCCGAGCGGACTTCAAAACGTAGGAGACTTAATAAACGTAATGGCAACGGCAAACGCGGGCTTTGCTTTCAGCTATTGGGATATTTCAGGCGCGACAATTATTAACGATACTATCGCCAACCCCGCAAGATTTAGTATGCCTGCGAATAATGTAAATCTCACGGCTAACTTTACGCCGACCTACACAGTATCGTTCGATGAACGGGGCGGCACAGCGATTGCGCCTATTAACAACGTAGTGTCAGGAAGCAGAATATCCGCTCCGTCCGCAGTTCCGACAAAAAGCGACTCTGTTTTCAGCGGTTGGTATAAAGAAGCGGCTTGTATAACGCTTTGGGATTTTGGGACGGATGTGGTGATTTCGGATACAATGCTTTTTGCGAAGTGGAACGAGATAGTTCTGCCAAGGTCTCAATTAACCGTAAATCCGGGTGTAAACGGCACGGTTTCGGGAACGACAAGCGGAATTTACATAGCGCAAACGGCTATAAACGTAATGGCAACGGCATACAGCGGCTTTGTATTTACAGGTTGGACTATTACAGGCGCAGAAATTATTAACGGCAATACCGCCAATCCTGCAACATTCAATATGCCCGAAAACGCGGTAGAACTCACGGCTAACTTTACGCAGGTATATGCAGTATCGTTCAATTCGCAGGGCGGCACTCCGATTGATAATCTTTACAACGTATTGTCGGGAAGTACAATACCCGTTCCGTCTGCAGATCCGACAAAAAGCAACTTTGTTTTTGGAGGATGGTATAAAGATGCAGATTGTACGATACAGTGGTTTTTTGGAACTGACACTGTAATTTCAGATACAACGCTTTTCGCAAAATGGAACGAAATTATTGTGCCAACGTTCCCATTAACCGTAAATGCAGGTATAAACGGCGCAATTTCGGGAACGACAAGCGGAAATTACATAGCGCAAACATCTATAAGCGTAATAGCAACGGCGGACAGCGGCTTTGTATTCAGCGGTTGGACTATTACAGGCGCAGAGATTATTAACGGCAATACCGCCAACCCCGCAATGTTCGATATGCCTGCAAACGCAGTAGTGCTAACGGCTAACTTTACGCCGACCTACACAGTATCGTTCAATTCGCAGGGCGGTAAGCCGATTGATGCCATTTATAACGTATTGTCGGGAAGCAGAATAACCGCTCCGTCCGTAGTTCCGACAAAAAGCGACTCTGTTTTCGGCGGTTGGTATAAAGATGCGGATTGTACAACACCGTGGAATTTTGGAGCCGACGTTGTAATTTCAGATATAACGCTTTTCGCAAAATGGAACGAGACGGCTATGCCAACGTTTTCATTAACCGTAAATGCAGGTGCAAACGGCGCAGTTTCGGGAACGGCAAGCGGAAATTACGTAGCGCAAACAACTATAAGGGTAATAGCAACGGCAGACAGCGGATTTGCATTTACAGGTTGGACTATTACAGGCGCAACAATTATTAACGGCAATACCTCCAACCCTGCAATATTCAGTATGCCTGAAAGCGCGGTAATACTCACGGCTAACTTTATGCCGACCTACACGGTATCGTTCAATCCACAGGGCGGCACTCCGATTGACACCATTTATAACGTGGTATCGGGAAGCAAAATATCCGCTCCGTCCGCAGTTCCGACAAAAAGCGATTATGTTTTCGGAGGATGGTATAAGGACGCGGCTTATACAACGCTCTGGAATTTTGGAACCGACATTGTAATTTCAGATACAACGCTTTTCGCAAAATGGAGCAATGTGATTACCTTAACCGTAATTGCAGGTGCAAACGGCACGGTCTCGGGAACGGAAAGCGGAACTTACGCCGCGCAAACGGCTATAAGCGTAATGGCAACGGCTGAGGTCGGCTTCCATTTTGCCTACTGGGTGGTTTCGGGAGCGGTTATCGAAGGTGGAAATACCGCCAATCCTGCAAGGTTTAATATGCCTGCAAACGCGGTAAAGCTTATGGCTGTTTTTGAGGAAAATAAATATACGGTAATATTTAATTCGGAGGGCGGCTCAAGAGTTCCCGCGCTCGAAAACGTTCCGTATAACGAACTAATATCAGAGCCGACAACTCCTCCGACAAGAAACGGCTTTGATTTCGTCGGCTGGTATAAAGAAGCGGCTTATATAACGCTGTGGAATTTTGAAACAGACGTCGTAATTTCAGATACAACGACGCTTTTTGCGAAATGGGAAGAAACGGCGAATATTTACAGTATATCGCTTAACAGAGGCGGATTAAATATAATTCGGGACGAGGTGTACTGCGATAGAGACTGCGCTCAACCGCAGACAATGTCGGTAAACGTATTCAACACGGGTAATCAGCCGACGGGCGCGCTCAGTATTACTCTCGGCGGCGAAAACGCAGACTACTTTACGCTTTCTGCAACATCTATACCAAGTATCGGTATCGGCGACAGCGCTTCGTTCGGTATTACGCCGAAAGTCGGACTTAACGCGGGAACATACCTTGCGACCATAACAGTCAGCGGCGGCAACGGCATTACGGCGCGAAGTTTCGATATTACCTTTACGGTAAACAAAGCGCCGCAAGACTTACCCGACGAAATTTTGCCGCTTGACCCGGAAGTTATTATTACCCACAAAAGTTTGGAATTACCGACAAACGATAGTTTGGAATACCGTCTCGGAAGAAGCGGTGAATGGCAAGACAGCCCGCTTTTCGACGGTCTTGAACAGGATACGGAGTATTGGATTTTCTATCGCTATAAGGAAACGCGAAACTATCTGCCTTCCGACGCGAGAGTAATATACCTGAAAACGTTCAGAGAACACAGCAGAAACAGACCTGTCTCAGAAGGAAATTACGGAATACGCCTAACAAACAACATAGTAAGTCAGCCCGTGGCAATTGACGTAGTCGCGCCCGAAAATGCGAGAATATCAAGGGTAGTGGTTTACGACAATTTAGGCAATGTGGTGTTTACAGAAACAGGCGCGACAGTCTGGAACCTAACCAACGCCGCGGGCAGATTTGTGGCGAACGGAACATATTTGATTGTTGTGGAAGCGGTAGGTGTTAGCGGAAAAACGTATGGATATACGACAAAGATAGGAGTTAGAAGATGATTAAAATATTTATGTTTGCGGTAGCGTTGACAGTCATTGTATCGGCGCAGAGCAAAAACGAACTTCTGCTTTCTCCTCGCCTTGAAATTCCTATGGGAACTAAAGCAGGAGCAATGGGAGCTGCATTTGAGGCGGGAGTGATTTTTGAAAACGGACTTTACCTTACGGGCGAAGTGGGCGGCGGCGTGTATTATTACGGCGGTTGGGCGAATTTCGGCTATTATTTCGGCAACAACAAAACCGTGAGCAACGTATTGGGAATAAGCGGCGGGTTTCAGGATTTAATCCTTAAAGTTGACCTGAAATTGTCGCCATCGGATAAAAAAATCGACAGTACCAAGTATCATTACAGAAGTTTCGGCGGCGTTTTTTGGAAACTTCTTTTCGGAGAAAGGAAAAATCTGGACATTACGCAAAGACTGCTGTTCGGAACTCGCAACAATTACAGTTATGTTTATGTGCAATACATTCCGAAACTATACGACGTTTCCCAAGAAAGGAAATTTAACCTGACGTATTCTTTGAGTATGGGTTTTTTAATTCCGAGGTCAAGAAGAAGCGGCGCGGAACTTCAGAGAACCGAGTATATTGTGTTGCCCGAGCCGCAAGAAACGCGCCAAGAGCCCGAAATCTTAACCATTATAGTTAAAACGCCCAATCAAACGGACGATGTCGTAATGGGCGAAATCAGTCCCGACGGTGAAGTTCGCGTAGAAAGAGGCACCGACCAAAAATTCACGATAATCTCGAATTTGGGCTTTATGCTCGACACCCTTGTAGTTGACGGAGCAGCGGTCGGAGCGCCGAATGAATACACGGTGCAAAATATTCAGAGCGACATAATAATGGCGGCGTTTTTCAGCGAGGTAGCGCAGGCAAACATCGCCGAAGAAGCGACTGTCCACGAGGGAATTAACTTTGAGACGGGAACCGCCAATCTGACCGATTGCTCAAGACGCGCGCTCGAAAGTATTTATTTGACTATGGTAAAAAATCCCGAAATGAAAATAGAAATAGCGGGTCATACGGACATAACGGGTAGCCGCGCGTTTAATATTCGATTGTCCGAAGACAGAGCAAAAGCGGTTGTAGATTATCTTGTCGGCAGAGGAATAGCGGCAGACAGACTGAGTTCAAAAGGCTACGGTTGCGACTACCCAATAGCCGATAACGAAACGTCGGAAGGCAGGGCGAAAAATCGTCGCGTTGAAATTCGTTCCATAAATGAAGAGGAGTATTGATTATGAAACAAACGAAAAAAACTAATATTTTCGGCAAGACTATTTTGCTTGCGTTTTGCGCGCTTATGTTTATCAGTTGCGACTTTTTCTCGACCGTGGTCTATATAAATTCGGACGATACCATAGAATACATATTTGTCGAGGCGGGGACGTTTATTATGGGCAGTCCCGAAACCGAAGAAGGTCGCAGTAAAGACGAAGTGCAGAATACCGTAAAAATAAGCAGAGGTTTTTGGATAAGCAAATATCCTATAACCAACAGACAATTCGGACGGCGGGTCAGCGGGCAAGAAGATTTCCCTGCTACCGGAGTAAATTGGCAAGAGGCGGTGGACTTTGCTCAAAGCAAAGGCGGACGGTTGCCTACCGAAGCGGAGTGGGAATTTGCCGCCCGCGGCGGAAATGAGCGCGGCGGCAACAACGGCGGCACGGATTTTATTTTCAGCGGAAGCAATAATTTGGACGAGGTGGGCTGGTATAACGGAAATTCTTCGGGCGGCAAGCAAAGAGTAGGTCTTAAAAAGCCCAACGAATTAGGCATATACGATATGAGCGGAAACGTATTTGAGTGGGTTTTTGACTGGTGGAACGGTCCCTATACTGTTTCCGACACAGTAGTTGTAGATCCGCAGGGAGCCGAAATCGGACGGGGACGAATTACCAAAGGCGGCGGTTTTAACACCCCTGCAAGGTCCGCCCGAGTAGCCGACAGACCATACGCCCCTCCACATCAAAGAAGCAGCAACACAGGTTTCAGAATAGTGATTGATGTACGATAAAGCGGCGATATTTGCGATATTTGTACGGCGATTTGTGTACGGGCGGGTTTAAAACCCGCCCCTACGAATATACAGAAAATCAACTCACTTCAACGCTTTTGCTACAACTATCGGCACGCTTCGCGCTATTTCCTTAATGCCGTAGGGTCGCAGAAGCTCTACAAATTTGTCTAATTTTTCGGCGGAACCGCTTAATTCTATAGTCATTTCATTTACGGAAACCGCGTGTACCGCTCCTTTAAAAATCTCTATAATGCTCGTAATTTCGGGACGTTTTATTGCGGGAGCATTTACCGTAAGTAAAAGCAATTCGCGCTGAATACGCTCGTTTTCGTTGTAATCCATAACTTTTATTACATCGACGAGTTTGTTAAGTTGTTTTGTAATTTGCTCAATTATTTTATCGTCGCCTTCAACGAATATTGTCATTTTTGAAACCGTTTTGTCTTCGGTTTCTACCGCCGATAAACAGCAAATATTGTATCCGCGAGCCGAAAACAATCCCGAAACCCGCGATAAAACGCCGCTTCGGTTTTCCACTTCAAGCAAAATTGTATGTTGTTTATTCATTTCTTCTCCTTTCAGTTGTCTTCTATCATTGCCGAAATCGTTTGTCCTGCGGGTATCATCGGCAAAACGTTTTCTTCGGGGTCGGTCATAAATTCCAAAAACACCGCGCCTTCGGTTTCGTTAGCCCATTTTATTGCCGCCGCAACTTCGCTCGGATTTGTTATTCTTCTGGCGGGAATGCCATAACTTTCGGCGAGTTTTACAAAGTCCGGAATATAGGCGCCAAGCGTTTTTTTACCTGCGCTCCCGTCTTCGGAACGCTCTGACGACGGCACTTTCATATTAACCGACGAATAGCGTTTTCCGAAAAACATTCCTTGCCATTGACGTACCATTCCCAAATATTCGTTATTCAGAACAATGGTTTTTACCGCAATATCGTTAAGTTTTATTGTCGCCAATTCCTGAATATTCATCTGAACGCCGCCGTCGCCGCAAACCGCCCACGCTACTCCTTTTGTTCCGCAAGCCGCGCCCATTGCCGCGGGAAGCCCGAAGCCCATCGTCCCAAGTCCGCCCGAAGAAAGAAACTTGCGCGGAGAATTGAAACTATAATACTGTGCCGACCACATTTGGTGCTGTCCCACGTCGGTTATAAGGAGTGCGTCGCCGTTTGTTTCCTTGTAAAGCGTTTCCAAAACAAATTGCGGTTTAATTACTTTAGTACAATTTGTATATCTGAAACGCTCTCTTTGAGTTAATTCTCCAATTTTCTTTGCCCACTCGGAATAATCGCCTTTTTCGACTTCTTTGTTTAATTCGCTCAAAAATATTTTGGCGTCGCCCACTATCGGAATTGACGCGTCTATAATTTTCGAGATTTCCGCAGGGTCAATATCAATGTGAATAACCGTTGCCTTTTTGGCGCTTCCGCGGTCGGTGAAGAGCTTGGTATTGCCTGTCACTCTGTCGTCGAAACGAACGCCGATTGCGATTATCAGGTCGCTGTCGTGAAGCGCTTTGTTCGCCGCAACGCTTCCGTGCATTCCGAGCATTCCCAAATACTGCTTATGATTTGCAGGAAACGCGCCCAAACCCATAAGCGTTGTCGCAACGGGAATTTCGGTTTTCTCGGCAAATTCCAAGAGTTCAGCCTCCGCGTTTGCAAGAATAATTCCGCCGCCCGCGTATATAATAGGTTTTTGGGCGTGGTTAATTGCCTCCGCCGCTTTTTTTACTTGTCGCAAATTTACGGCAGACCTTGGTTTGTATGAACGTAAATCAATGTTTTCGCACCAATCGATTTTATCTTCTTTCATAGTCGCAATTGTCGCGTCTCTTGTAATATCGACTAAAACAGGTCCGGGTCTTCCCGTACTTGCAATATAAAACGCTTTTCGTATGGTTGTCGCAATATCTTTTACGTCTTTTACCAAAAAATTGTGCTTGGTTATCGAGCGCGTAATTCCGACCATATCAGCTTCCTGAAAAGCGTCCGTTCCCAAAAGCGCGCCTGCGACTTGTCCTGTGATTGCCACCATAGGAATACTGTCCAGATACGCCGTTGCAATTCCCGTAACCAAATTGGTTGCGCCCGGTCCCGACGTCGCCAAACAAACGCCTACTTTTCCCGTGGCGCGAGCGTATCCGTCGGCGGCGTGGGCTGCACCCTGTTCGTGGCGGGTCAGGACTACGTCTATGTCCTTGCAGTCGTAAAAAGCGTCAAAAATTGGTATGACAGCTCCCCCCGGATAACCGAAGATCACATCGACCTTTTCCTTGCGCAAAGCCTCTATAAGAATTTCCGAACCCTTCATTTCTCTTGCCTGTATCATAAAAACTCCCTTCTTTACCCATCAAAATAATATTATTTAGGAGTAAAAAACAATAAAATTCACGAATTTTCAAAAAATAACCTTTTTTACTAACACTCTGCATTTAACCAAGTATTATATTTATCCCAATATTTTTTTTAAAAAAGTATTAGCAAGTATCATTATGATTTAACATTGAAACTCGGAGGGTTTTATGGAAATTACAGAAGTGCGGATAACACAAAGAGAAGGCGAAGGACGTTTACGCGGTTTTGCCAACATCACTTTTGATGACAGTTTTGTGGTTCGTGGTATCAGAATTGTTGAAGGAGACGAGGGGCTGTTTGTATCAATGCCCAGCCATCGTAAACCTGACGGTACATATCAAGATATTGCGCATCCGATTAACAACGAAACAAGAAGTATAATTGAAACACGAATTATCGGTGCATATAACAATGCTGTCGCAGAAGGAACAAAAGCGGAGTAATACATACAATTCTTTGAAATTTGCCGCTTATGCGATCGATGTGCTGAGCCGCAGGACAGAATTGTAAAATAAAAAAGAACACTATAACTTAAGAGAGGTTAATATATGCTTATGCAAGAAAGAAGTGAAAGTGGAAAATTGCTCACTCTGTCTGATGAAAAGAAGAGATATATTGAGGAATATGTATTAGAAATAGAAGGCTATGAAAAGACCCTTCTACCGCTTGAAGAAAATGCGGCAGTGTTTGTCAACGGACAAGCAAACAAAATTAAGCAGGAGCCGGTACACACCGACAAAGCAAAGTTTGCGTTAAAAATTATCTCGGATTTATTTGAAGAGAAAAAGCGTCCGTTGAGAGCAGCGGCAGAAAGAATGGAAAAAGAATTTGCCGAAATGGACAAAATGATTTCCGAACTTGATGAGCGCAAATTTGCCCATAGGATAGACAAGATAAACGGTCTTAGAGGCAAGCTTATGCCGCATTATGAGTTAATTACCCAGTTTATCGCCAAAATGGATGCAAAAAAAATGGAAAAACTGGAAGAAGCGAAAAAGATAATAATGAAAGGACATCGTAAAGAATTTTTGGAAAAATACTAATTATTTTCGATAACAGAAACACCAAAAATAGCAGTCCCTGCCAACGTAAGTTCGGGGACTGCTTTTATTTCTCTTCTGACAAAGCTTTTAACTATCTCCCAACCACCGCCGCAAGCAATTATGAGCGGTTTGTTCAGTTTTTCGACGCAAAAATCAATCGCATACTCTATTCCTCCCGCACAATCGGCGATAAGTCCTGCTGACACTGCGGAAAATGTATCGTTGGGCATTTCATTAAATCGAAGCTCATACGGACTTAATTTAGGAAGTAGCGCTGTTTTTTCGTGAATTGCCTCCGAAGTTATTTTTATCCCCGGCAAAATAAATCCACCTAAAAATTTTCTGTCGGCACTAACGCAATCGACGGTCGTCGCCGTTCCCGAATCGATAACAACAAGGTCGCGTTCAGGAAAAAGCGCAAGCCCCGCAACAGCATCGACAATTCTGTCGATACCGAGCGTTTCGGCATAGTTTATTTGCAAATCTTTCGCCATTTCACGAACACAAAAAATCGTTTTTTTTCCGCATTCGTTTAATTTATCGCTTAATTCTCTCCCTCGCGGCACAACGCTTGCCACAGAAATCGGCAAATTTTCGCCTTCTTGCAATTTTTCGATAAGCGCAAAAATTCCCTCGTAATCAGAGTGAATAATTTCGATGTTTTGCAAAAAATCTGTGTCAATTTTTGCAATGCGTAAATGCGTATTCCCTGCGTCAATGGCTATGATTTTCATTGTTTTTATCCTTAATTTTTAGATAAAAATAATATTTGCCTCTGCGAGGTACTCATATATTGCCTTAGCAATCGCCTTTTTATTCGATTTTTTCAAGGGAACGTAAAAATTACGTTCTTTTTTATAGTGGCGAATAGTATTTTCTACAACGAATAAAACGTTAAATTTTAGGAGGGGTTCTTTTATGGACATCAAAATTTTTGAGGATTTGAGCGGAAAATTCAAAAGCAAACTTGAAAACTTGGCGAAAAGCAAGAAGTTTGTTATAGGCAACAATGTGTCGGACGAAAAAGCGGTTTCTGCACTGCTTTCAAGCGATTGGCTCGAAAAATATCCGACGGCGGTCTGCGTGGATTTGCCAAAAGCGGCGACTTTGTATAACTCGTCGAACGCGAGCGAAAGCGAAAAAATCGACACGGCGTTCACTATGGCGCGCGTAAATTATATGGGAACCGACGGCGTGCGCGGTAAAGTCGTGGTGAAAACAAACGAGAATTTTATCGCGGATTTGCTCAAAGACAACGCGTTTACACCCGATTTGGTCGAAATCACCTCTTATTCGTTTGCAAAAATTCTTTTGGACAAAAAAATCGTTAATCCGGGCGATACAGCGGTTATCGGAAACGACGGGCGCGATTTGGCTTACGATTGGATATTAAACAACCACGTTCGCTCGGGATTTGCCAAAGCAGGACTGAACGTAATAGATTTGGGCGTTGTGCCGACGGCGATTATTCCTTGGAAAAACCTGCAACTCGGACATGTCGCGGGCGCCTGCCTCACGGCTTCGCACAATCCGAGCAATCAAAACGGCATTAAATTCTTCATCGACGGCAAAAAATTAGTTCCCGAGGGCGACTTGGGCGACTACGTTTTGTCGGCGTATATGTATAATTATTGTATGCTCGAAAAACTTCCCGCGGCGACAGGCAAAGTTTCGGAAATAAACGCGGAAGAAGACAGCATAAATTGGATTTTGCAGGACTGCGGCATAGAAGAATGCAAGACCTCTTTTGACGGCTTAACAATAATTTTCGACTCGGCAAACGGCGCAACCGATACAATCGGCAGAAAAGTTTTCGAAAAACTCGGCGTAAAATATATAAGCGTAAACGAAAAATGCACGGGCGACAACATTAACCGCGGCGTTGGAGTTGCGGAAATCGAGGGCACGGAATTTTACAGCGGAAAAGAATACGACAAGCATATTCCGACCGTCAAAAAAATATTCGACGAGGGCAGAAAATCGCCTGCGGGCACGGTTTACGGAATTGCTTGCGACGGCGACGGCGACCGCGGATTTGTGCTTTATTACAGCAAAAAAGACGACGACATCTATGTTTTGGACGGCGATAAATGCGGCTATATTTTGGCGGAATGCCTTTTGCCTTATTACACGAATTGCAAAGAATGCCCAAGCAAACCAAGCGACCTTTGGTTTTTATCGACCATCGAATCCGACATTATGACTGCTTCGGCGGCGGCTAAAAACTTGGGGCTCAGCACGCGCGTAGTTTCGGTCGGCGACAAATGGATAGGCAACTTTAAGGACGGTTATGTTTTGGTTGGTCTTGAAATTTCGGGGCATTTAATTTGTCCGATAGAAGTAAAAGACCCGCAAGGCAACACCAAAACATTGCTTTCGGGCGTGGGGCTTTTAACGGGTCTTTGGTCGATTTGGGCAATAAAAGAACTTGGTCTTAGCGAAGAAAAAATTATTGAGCCGTTTGAGCCGGGCTTTTCAAAGACATACTATGTGTTCTTTGTTGATAAAACGCGCCATTACCGCGGCAGTGCAATCTGGAACAAAGACAAAGAACTCGTGGAAAAAGAAGTAAGCGCGGCAATATCGGCAGGAAAACTCCCGAAAAACACCGTAATCAAATACGAAGACAAAGAGGATTTGAACGTTCTTTATATGAACATTTTGGACGGCGACAAGTTGCTGGGCGTTCTCTTTATGCGAAATTCGGGCACGGAAGACAAAAACGCGACTTACGTAAAAGGCGAAAAAGTTTACGAGCATATTTTGTGCGAAATCGGCGCAAAAGTCCAAAAAATGCACACCGCCGAAATGAAAAACGAAAGTCGCATAGAATACAAATACGAGCAAGCGGTCATAAAAAACCTTGAAGCAAACGGCGGCAAAACCACCATCGACAAGGTGCTTTCAGACCTTTTGGGCGTAAGCGAAAGCGACTTGTTCGGCGTAGTGTACGGTCTCAAGAAAGAGGGCAGAGTAAGCGTTCTGGAAAGAGAGATTTCGAGGATGTAAGCGCTTGTCGCGCGGGCAATTTGCAGGGGCGAAAAATCTTTCGCCCCTTTTTATTATAGGCAAAACGTATATTAAGTAAATAAAATGACGCGGCAGAACAACTTAAGTAAAACAGAAAAACTGTAAGAAAATCATAAAATATTGGCTTTTTTTATAAACGAGCGGATTTTTTTGCGCCCGCTCGTTTTTATTGAAAAGTCAGTGTTTTCGTTAATCTTTCTACCATCGAAACACCCATAAAAACGGAAGCCCGTCGTTTCTGCTTGCCTCAATTCCCCAAATGTCGGTGAAATTCCAGCCCGAAAAAGTGCCTTGCCACATCATTTGCGCAGGCGTTCTTTCAGCGGAATTCGAGCAAACAGTCGCCTCTTCGCTCGAAATTCCGACAAGTCCGCCGACCGATACCGTTCCGTTTACACTTCCCGAAGCATAACTATTGCCGATTATGCCTCGGTCGCTGTTAGCCCCAACCAACAAGCCGACATTCTGCCAACCGCTGACATTTCCCGAAAAATAAGAATTAACAAGAATCCCGCTGTTGTTCCCTGCTAAACCGCCGAAGTTGGCAGGTCTTGCATTTCCGCTTATGCTCGTCAAAGCGTAAGAGTTTTCGATAATACCGTCGGCGTGGTTAGTTCCCACCAAACCGCCGACTGTGTTGTCGCCGCTTATTGTTCCTGTGGCGTATGATTTCTCGATTACACCGTGATTTGCTCCTGCAAGTCCGCCGACATATCGACCGTTTCCGAGAATTTCGACGATTACGCCGAGGTTTTTTACAACTCCCGCATTACCGACAACGCCGAAAAGTCCTTGATGGCGTGTGTTGGAGTTGATAAAAAGTCCTCTTATGAAATTGCCGTTTCCGTTGAATGTGCCTCGGAACGGGTGGTATTCTGTGCCGATTGGCGTCCATTGGTTGGTTTCGTTGTTGCCGAGGTCGAGGGAGTTGGCGAGGGTGATTGTTCGGTTTTCAAAACTGTTTCCTGCGTTTACGCTGTCGCGGAGTTCGCGCAGTTGGGCGGGGGTGGTTATTCTGATGTCGGCTGTGTTCCAGTCGATTTGGGCGTTGCCGCCCAAATCGTTAGAGCAACTGACTAAGAATAATAAAACAAGCAAATAAAAAAACATAATCACTTGTTTCCTTTTAATCTAAATGACTCATTGTAAACGGAATAAGCATACCGTCAGTAACGGTGATATTGCTTCTCGTAAATACTTGTGAGCCTGAACTCAATCGAATATCAAACCTATTATTAACAGATAACGGCTGAGAAAAAGTATGTGTCCAAGAAGCTCCGTCAGCGTAATTAAACCCACCATGAATATTGTTCCAATCTGTTGTGGAAGATGGTTTTATTTGAGACCGTCCTATAGGCATACCAGTATTGTTTTGAACCACAATAGTAGGCATTCCTGAAAGCGGTTGAGTATCTGCATTTGCACGAGTGAACATTAAAGATGTTCCGTCTGATACAGTCACATTTCTCATTGTATACGTAGTAGCGGGGCTTGTTGAACTTACTTGAATATCAAACACTGTATAACTTGAGGGTGGAATAGAGATAGTTTCAGTTCGAAAACTATTGCTACTAATACTACCAAAGCTGTTTCCCCAGTCATTTACAGAAGATGGTTTTATCAAAAGATTATTCAATGATGTCCCAGTTCTATTCAGAACTGTTATTCTCGGAAGATATCTTTCATCGGTAAAATCATTATCTGTAAATCTAACAGTTGTTCCGTTCGACAATGAAACTCGATACCTTACAAATGTTATATTACCTGATCTCAATCTGATATCAAAACGACTATTCGCGGGTAATGGTTGAGAAAAAGTATGTGTCCAAGAAGCACCGTCATTATGATTATTAAACCGATGTATATTAGTCCAATCTGTCGAAGAAGACAACTTTATCTGTGATAAGTCTATAGACATACCAGTATTATTTTGAATTGTAATTCTCGGCATTCCACCACCACCTCCTCCACCGCCAGTTGTTCCACCACTAGTTTCATCGTCTTCAAGCGCACACCCCGCCCAGAATACCATACCAACCACTACCGCCAAAATCCCAAATAACCGCTTTGTCTGCATTTTCATAATGCGACCCTCCTAATAAATTGTTAAAATTCTGACAAAACAGCAAAGGCTGTTCTGCCGTAAACCATACATTTTACCAAGAATGACGATTATATCGATTATTTAAGAAATAACAGACAATGCAGGACAGCCTAAAGTCCATCTGTTATTTTTCTTAAAAGCAAAAAAAATCGATAAATTGCAGGAATAAAATCCCTTCAATTTGTCATTCTTGGTATCGGGAAAATAATATTTGCCTATGGAAAAGTGGGAGAAATCTTGATTTGAGGGAGAATTTTGTTGTTTTCGAGAATTGTTTCTTTTGGCAAAACGTATTTTCCCTCTACTATTTAACAAAAAGTTAGGATTATGACAAAAGAAAACACTAATAATTGGCGAAATCTCGGTCTCTGCGATTTGAGAGAAGAAAGAGTACTTATAGAAGAACAACCCTTAATTCTCGAAGACCATAAAACACTTGAAGCAGCGTTTGCAGTTTTGAAAAAAGTTCTCCTTTGCGGCAGTAAAGAAAAAATCGTTTTTACTCCAATTGGCGAGGTGAAAATACAGGAAGAATATTTGCCGCACATTGTTGAAAAAAGATTAGACGCAAGAGAAAGATATGTCAACTTTGTATTTCCAACATTGACAAACCCTTATGAAATATGGGAAATACGAGAAGAATTTGTCGTAAAAAGAAGATATATTTCATTGTTCAATGGAAAACGAGATTTTATGGTCATTATTAAATACTTTAATGACGGCAGTGTCTTTTGGAATATGATGCATTGTTCGAGAAAAGATATGAACGGTCATAGGTTTGGAAATCTCATCTATAAAAAAACGGGAGATAAGTAAAACCTATCTCCCTTAAATTAGTCGGGTCCGAACAGTGAATAGTTGTGTATTCAGAGCTCCCTTCATTCGGTTATGCTCACAACAGCACCGAAATCTCGCCGACTACATACAACGAATATACTATAATTTACAAGAAAAAGTCAAGAGTAAAGCGGAAAAAAACGAAAATTTCGCAAAATATTGACTTTTTTTGATAGAAGAGCGGATTTTTTGAGAAATTGAAAATTTCAAGAATTGTTTCTTTCGGCAAAACGTATTTTAACATAAAAGTAAAGCAGAAAAATCCGAAAATTTCGCAAAAAATTCATTGATAGGAGCGCAAAAATGATACAAATAAGCAACATTTCCAAGCGGTTTTCGGAGAAACTTCTTTACGAAAATGTAAATCTTTCGCTTCAATCGGGCAATCGATACGCGCTTATCGGCAACAACGGAACGGGGAAAACCATATTCCTCAGAATGCTTTCGGGCTTGGAACAGGCGGACAGCGGAAACGTCTCGTTTGCAAGCACGTTCAAAATCGGCTATCTTCCGCAAGAACAGGAAGAAACGGGCGACTTTACGCCTATCGAATATATGCTGGAGCCGTTTAAGGAAATGCTGGAATTTTTGGAAAATCCGCAAGCGCACGCCGCCGCCGACCTCGAAAAATATTCCGAAATGCTCGACAAAATTCACATTAACGACGTTTACACGCTTAATTCGCGAGCGGCGACGATTTTGGCGGGGCTTGGAATTACCAACGAAATGCAGACAAAAAATATCCGCGAATTTTCGGGCGGCTATCGAATGCGGGCGCTTCTTGCGCGCCTCTTGCTTTTATCGCCCGATTTTCTGCTTTTGGACGAGCCGACAAACCATTTGGATATGGACACAGTTATATGGCTCGAGAACTTTTTGGGCAAATTCGGCGGCGGAATGCTGATAATTTCGCACGACAAAGCGTTTTTGGACAGGATTTGCACGCATACGCTCGAAATCAGCGGCAAGCAGGTCATTGAATACAAAGGAAATGTCTCAAAATACCGCGAATGGAGAACGTCGCAAGAAGAAACCGAGGAAAAACGCGCCAAAAATTTGCAGGAACAAATCGACCGAAACGAGCGTTTTGTAGAGCGTTTCAAAAGCAAGGCGACAAAAGCGTCGCAGGCGCAATCGCGAATAAAACTGCTCGAAAAACTCCGAGAAGAACTGCCCGAACAACACTGTTTTGACGCGAAATTGTCGTTTAGAATTCCGCCTGCAACGCCTTGCGGAAGCGTTCCGTTTCGCTGCGAAAACCTCAGCATCGGCTACGAAAACAAAGAAAAAAACGAAACAAAAACCGTCCTTAAAGATTTCGATTTGACTATTACAAAAGGGCAGAAAATCGCAATAATCGGTCCCAACGGCGCAGGAAAATCCACGCTTCTTAAGACATTCGCTTCGGCAATAAAGCCGCTTGGGGGAAAGTTTTTAATTGGGCACAACGCTCAAATCCGCTATTTTTCGCAATATCGGCTCGATATGCTCAACCCGTCCAAAACGCTTTACGAAACAGTAGTCGAAGTTTTGGGCGAAAACCGTCCGACCGAAGTCCGAAAACTGCTCGGCTCGTTTTTGTTTTCGGGAAACGAAGTCCAAAAGTTGGTTGGCGTATGCAGCGGCGGCGAAAAATCCCGCTTGTCTCTTCTTTTAATGCTGATTCACCCCGGAAACATAATTTTGTTGGACGAGCCGACAAACCACCTCGATATGCCGTCGATAGAAAGCGTTGCCTCGGCTCTTGCCGAATACGACGGCACAATAATTTCGGTCTCGCACGACGAAAATTTCGTAAACACAATTTCGGATAGAATAATAGAAGTCCGCGACGGCTTTCTGCGCGATTTCCCCGGAACACTCACGGAGTATCGCGAGTATATTGAAAAAGGTTGGATTAGTAATGTAGGGGCGGGGTTTGCCCGCCCAACAGACAAAATATCCGACAATTTGGGCAGGCAAACCCTGCCCCTACAAGATACCAAAAATCTCGACAAAGAAGACCGCATAAAAACCCGTGAAGAAAAGAAAAAAATCGTCCGTAAAATAGATAACATCGAGAAGCAAATCGCAGAACAAGAGAAAAAAATCGCCCAAAAACAGCAAGAATTGGACGACGCTTCGTTCGCAAATAACGCCAAAAAACTCGTTGAAATCCAGAAAGAAATCGACAAATTAAAGTCGGAAGAAGAGAGTTTGATGGAGGAATGGCAGGAGTATCAAGTAAAACTTGAATTATCCGAAAAATCCGATTGCTAA
This sequence comes from Chitinivibrionia bacterium, assembly GCA_009779925.1. Classification (NCBI taxonomy): domain Bacteria; kingdom Pseudomonadati; phylum Fibrobacterota; class Chitinivibrionia; species Chitinivibrionia bacterium. The sequence goes on along the minus strand of WRAZ01000032.1, from coordinate 4,769 downwards.
AGAATTAATCCTTGACTTTATTCTTACGAGATTTCTTAACAACCAGCAAAATCGGGACAATTATTGCCGTTGCCAAAACCAAGATGACTATCACAACTGTCGAAGAAATTACATCTACAAATCCGTAGATAAACATAAATAATAAATCCAATAACATATTCCAAAAATCTCTGAACATAAAAATCCCCCCTTAGTTCAAAATCGGTTTGTGTTTTTCAATCAGTTTCATCTCCGTGTCAATCGCGGTCATATCGTCTTTGCAGGTTGATACTATATAAGATACCGCCAACTCGCGAAGTTGTTTCATCTTTTCGTCGCTTTCTTCGTTTTTATTCCAAATTTCCAGCAGTTTTTCCCGCAGATTTGTTGCGCTTCCTACGAAAATCACCTTTTTGTTTTCATCGTAAAATCCAAATACGCCGAAAGTTGCGGGAGCGGTTTCAAAATTTTCTTTGGTGAATTGAGCTTTTTCCCATTTTATTGCGGGCGGCAAAATTTTTGCCTGCCATTTTTCGCCGTCGAAAGAAAATTCGCGGTGGTCTTTGAATATTTTTTCGACTAATATTTTACTTGCCGCGCCGCCGCCGTTTTTTATTCCCAGAAATTTGCTCGCGATTTCTGCTGTCGTCAGCCCGCCGTTTGCGATAATTTCGTCCCTTATTTTTTCGATGAGCGTTTTGTTTTCGTTTTCCATAAATGTCCGATTTCTTGTGAAATTTTTTATTTTCGCACTAAAAATACCATAAAGGCGATTTGAGTAGTTGAAATAAATTATTTTTGTCTCAAAATTTAACAAAATTTCAAAATGAAAGGCGTTTTTTATGGCAAAAACTTACAACATTGCAGTTATTGGCGGCGACGGAACAGGACCGGAGGTCACAGCGGAAGCGAGAAAAGTACTTGACGCGGCGTGCGCGCAGGGCGGCGTAAAAATCAATTATCAGGATTTTGATTTTGGCGGCGAAAGATATATGAGAACAGGCGAAACGCTTCCCGACAGCGCGCTCGAAGAGTTCAAAAAATTCGATTCGATTTTATTGGGCGCTATAGGGCACCCCGATGTAAAACCCGGAATTTTGGAGTTGGGAATTTTGCTCAAAGCAAGATTTACGCTTGATCAATATATAAACCTTCGTCCCGTAAAACTTTACCCGGGAGTGGAGACGCCGCTTCGCGACAAAGGACCCGAAGACATAGATTTTACGGTTGTTCGCGAAAACACAGGCGGAATTTATACGGGAATGGGCGGCGTTGTGCGTAAAGGCACGCCCGACGAAGCGACAACTCAAGTTATGTATTACGACCGCAGAACTGTGGACAGATGCCTTAAATACGCGTTCGAATACAAACAGCGCCGCAATAAAAAAAGTGCAAAATATGCCGCAAAACCGATTACTCTTATCCATAAAACAAACGTTTTGACGAACGCGGGCGATTTGTGGTGGCGCGCATACAACGAAATGGGCGACGCGCAATTTGCCGACATTAAACGCGATTACAATCATATCGACGCGGCAAATATGTGGTTTGTGAAAAACCCCGAATGGTTCGACGTCTGCGTAACCGAAAACTTGTTCGGCGACATCATTACCGACTTGGGCGCGATGATACAAGGCGGCTTGGGAATTTCTGCGGGCGGCAACATTAATCCGAACGGCGTTTCTATGTTTGAGCCGATGGGTGGTTCCGCGCCGAAATACACAGGTCAAAACGTGATAAATCCTCTTGCGGCAATTTGCGCGGCAGGGCTTATGATGGAAACCTTGGGAGAAATCGCAATCGCCGAGAAAATCGAGAATGCGGTATCTTCAGTTCTTGCTTCGGGGCAAATTAAGTCGCTCGCCGCAGGAAAAATGGGAATGGGAACAAAAGAAGTCGGCGATTTGATAGCGAAATCGTTGTAATTTTTTTTTGATATTACATTGTTTTTTGTAGAGACGTAATGCTTACGTCTCTTTTTTGTTGTGCAATATAGTATTTTATACGATAAATTAAGGAGGTTAATATGCTGACAGTAAAAAGCAATCCATGCAAAACAAAGCGTTTATACATTGAAGTTCGAGAAGACAAATACAATTTTTTTGTAGAATTGGTAAAAAATTTGGATTTCATAAAAATACGAATTGATAAAGCGTCTCTTGTCAACCCTCAAAAAGAAAACGTTCTTGCAAATATAAAAAAAGGCTTTATCGACAAAAAATCAATAGATAAAGGCGAACTGAAAACTTTTTCTATTGAGGAGTTGTTTGATGACTAGCACAGTAAGATTTACAGTGCATTTTAAGAAAGAATATAAGCGACTTGCGAAAAAATATGCCTCATTGAAAAACGATATACTTTTACTCATTGACGAATTAAAGGAAAATCCGACAACAGGAATAAATCTTGGCAACAATACATACAAAACTCGTATGGCGATTTCTTCAAAAGGAAAAGGCAAAAGCGGCGGCGCAAGAGTGATAACGTATTTTGTAGATAAAGACAACATTGTTTACTTGCTTTCAATTTATGATAAAAGCGAAGAGGTAAATATTTCGGACAGCGAGATTAAAAATATTTTGAAAGAAGTGGAAAGCAATCCGTATTTTTGATTTAGTATTTTTAGTTTTTGTTAAAAATCTCCCCTTTTTTGAATTCCTTGTGTTTTTTTATGTTTTCTCATTGCGCAAATATTATATTCCCTATGCGAAAAATGATGAAGTGTGGGATTTCTCCTTGCATTTCATTGAAATTTTTATTTTTAACGCGTATATAATGCGCAAAATTGCCTTTCTTTGGCTGTTTTGTTCATTTTGCGCATTTATACATTCTTTTCAATGTGAGCGCACTTCATCATTTTTCGCAAAATAATATGAATTTGGCAGAACAGCCTTGCTTGTTTCTGCTTTAACATTGCTGTAAAGAACAGCAGAAAGGTTTGGTGTTTTATGTTGGAGTGGCTAAAAAAGTCTTTTGAATGTCTTTTTGTAGTTTGTGCATGGGTAATAATTTTGTTGCTTGCTATTTTGGGTGCAATTATAGGATATGATTCTGCTCCGGACAGGTGGGGTTTACCTATAGCCATAATTGGTATTGTGATAGGGGTTATTATTGCAGTTGGTTTTTTAGGGTTGGTGGCAATTTTTATATTGCAGGCTAAAAAGGTAGATGAAATATCCGTGTGTCAGGAGGCTATTTGCAAAAAAATAGAAAAATTATCTGCTTCTTCGGAAAGAGTAGCACAAACATCTGCAGCAGAAACACCTTTAGCTGTAGCAGAGAAAAGCCCCGTAGTTGAGAAAGCAAAGCCTGAGCCGATAAAAGAGGAAACAGAAGAAGAAAGAAAGAAACGATTTGATAATTTTGAATTTTAGAATGCAGTGTTGATTTTTTCTGTTTTTACCAATTTTGTAGAGACGTAATGCTTACGTCTCTTTTTTGTTGCGGCGAATATTATATTTATAGTAAAAAAGGAGCAAATATGACATCAACAACAGTTTCAAGATTTAGAAAAAATTGTTCTAATTATTTTGAACAAGCGGTCGAATACCAAGAGCCGATAGTCGTTGCAATGAATAAAGGCAACGCAGTTGTTTTGAGCGAAGAATACTACAATAGCATAATAGAAACACTTTATTTGTCGTCTGTTCCCGGATTGAAAAAGAAAATCCTTGCCGCTTCAAAAGAGCCGATTTCACAATGCGTTCCGCTTGACGAGGTTGAATGGTGAGTTATCAAGTAATTCTTACAAAGCAGGCAATAAAAGATATTTCCAAATTAAAAGTCATAAACCTTTCCGAAAAAGCAAAAATGATATTGAAAAACATGGAAATAGATCCGTATTTTCAGCCATACAAGAAATTATCGGGCGATTTGAGAGATAAATTTTCCCGAAGATTAAATATAAAACATCGAATTGTATATGAAATTTGTGAAAATACTAAAACTGTAAAAATTCTGAGTATGTGGTCGCATTACGAATTTTAGTTTTTATTGAAAATTCATTATTTTTTTGAAATTTACCAAAATCTTACAATTCATTTAATTCACCCTTGACTTTTAGTACAGTTATTTGGTATATTATTGTTAGTGAGATTGCTTACTATATCTCTTCGCTTGGCTAAACTTCATTCTCCCCCCCCTCGTAATGAAAACGAGGATTGGCGAATAGGGTGATTGGATTCTGCCGCCTGTGATAATTAGGCTCACGGACAGAAAGCCGGTCGCCCATTTTGCTTTTATCTGCATATTTCATAAGCCCGCTATTTTATCAACCCCCATCTATCTGCCGTTGTAAATCGCTGTTGAATTTACTGTTTATTTCTTCGTTGTAAAAATCCATAATTACCTTTTTGTTTTAATTTTGACGGTAAAATAAACAATGCTAAAATATTGATGTGAGATAAAATGCAAAAATACTAAAAATCACCTCTCCGCCTTTTAGGCAAATATTATATTCCCTATGCCAAAAAATACGAAAGCGGGGATTTCATCCTACTTTCCTGTTTATGTTATTTTTTTTCTTTTCTATAAATAGAGAAGACGAATTGCCTGTTTGGGGCAGTTCTGTCTGCCTTCTCTATTTAAAACATAGGCACTTTCGTATTTTTTGGCGAAACTATGAATTTCGGCAGAACTGCCTTTGCTGTTTTGCCTTAACATTTTAATTTGCCGTGAAAAAGCGGCGGAAAGGTTGGTTTTATGGCTAAAAATGAATTGGAACAAATTACAACTGAATTGAAAATTTGTTCGAATTGTGATTTGCACAAAAACAGAAAAAATGTTGTTGT
>WRAZ01000031.1 GCA_009779925.1 Chitinivibrionia bacterium | reverse complement strand
GTTCTCCTTTCTGTTCTCATTGCTGTTCATAGCGCTCTTTAAAGCTGTTCTTTTTCATTGTATTAACTATTTTTTCTCAATCGTTCATATCTGCCTCTTGGTATAATATTGCTCCGTTTTTCAAAAACATTACTTCCCACCAAGGTAATAAAGATACTGAATATTCCTCATCTTCTATGGGAAGCTCCAGCACTTTTCTCGCTGTTGCTTCGTCTATTTTTGACTTTAACGCCTTTAACACCAAATCTGCGTCGCTTAATTCGCTACTGACTATAAATTGTATTGCGAGCGATTTATTTACGTTTATTCCTTTTTTGGAAATATAATATATGCCTTTGCTTTTGCGCAATACTTTGTAGTCAAATTCCATTTTTAGCGTTTCAAATAAGGTTTCTGGTTTATTAAAACAAACTATTGTAATGCTCATATCTGTAAATTTCACGTTTTCCTGAGAGGCATAAAGCCCGACATAGCCGAATACCACTTTGTAAAAAACAGAGATAGAAAGTTTTGCTTCAACAGGGCTTTTATATTCTATTATGTTGTGTTTTCTGAATATTTTTCCCCAACTTGTTTCTATATCAACATCTTTGTCTTTTTTCAATACAATTATGTCTATTTTCGGCGGGCGTTTAGAAAGAGGGTGTTCGTCTTCGAGTGTTATGTCTCCGTTTTTTACATATTCTCGCAAGCGATAACCGAATGCCGAGAATGCCGCTTCGTGATAATTAGCATATTTTTGGGGTTTTGGCTTAGTAGCTTTTTGGTCAGTCTTTTGCATTTTTTTGCTCAGTCTTTTGCATTTTTTTGCTCATTCTTTTAGTTGCGCGTTTAAGAGTCAATTTCTATGATAAAATAATATTTGGCAAGAAGAAATTGCAGGAGTTTCTGAAAAATATAAAAACAAAAAACGAGCGTTCAAAAGAACAACTCGTTTTCGTTTAACTTTACGGATGGTATTATATTACCATTTGTAATGCGCAAACGCTTTGTTTGCTTCTGCCATTTTGTGAACTTCGGTCTTTTTCTTGACCGCGCCGCCTTCGCCGTTGCACGCTTGAACAAATTCCGCGCCAAGGCACTCTACCATCGAATGTTCGTTGCGTTTCTTTGCGTTATCAATAATCCAACGCATTGCCAAAGCATTACCTCTTGCGCCGTCAACTTCCATCGGAACTTGATAGTTTGCACCACCGACACGACGAGTTTTCACTTCAAGTTGAGGACGAACATTTTCCAATGCTTTTTTGAATGCCGACATTTGGTCTTGGCTTGTTTTTTCCGCGGCATAATCCAAGGCTGTATAGAAAATATGCTCCGCTATTCTTCTTTTTCCGCTCAACATAATGCAGTTGATGAACTTTGTCACCAAAACACTGCCGTATTTATAATCGCCTGCAACGACCCTTTTTTCCGCTTTTCTTCTACGAGACATTATCTTTACTCCTTACTTCTTCTTACCTTTAGCCGCCGCCAATGCCGCACTCTTCTTACCTGCACCATATTTGGAACGCGCTTGTTTACGAGCCGCAACACCTTGCGTATCAAGCGTTCCGCGAATAATATGATAACGAACCCCCGGAACGTCTTTCACACGACCGCCTCTAACAAGAACAATCGAGTGTTCCTGCAAATTATGTCCTTCTCCCGGAATGTAAGCGTTTACTTCCATCTGGTTTGACAAACGAACACGCGCAACTTTTCTCAAAGCCGAGTTAGGCTTTTTAGGTGTTGTCGTGAATACACGAGTACAAACTCCCCTCTTCTGAGGGCATTGGTCAAGAGCAACCGTCTTGCTTCTTGTCTTTATTTGCTTGCGTCCTTTACGGACCAACTGGTTTATTGTAGGCAAAAAATCCTCCTAAATACGTTAAAATCACCGCTAAAATAATTTATTGCGCGCCTGCCGCGCAATAAATTATTACATTTTATACAATTTCTCCAAACAATTCGTCGCTTTCAGCGATTGCTCCTGTTTCCAAACCATCAAAACCACCTGCACTGTTGCCGATTTCGACATCGCGCACCTTCAAATTTCTGTATTTTACCACACCCGTTCCCGCAGGAATTACATTACCCATAATAATGTTTTCCTTAAGACCTTGCAAGTAATCCACGTCCGCTTTCATCGCCGCGCGCGAAAGCACTTTTGTCGTGTCTTGGAAAGACGCCGCAGAAAGGAATGAATCCGTTTCCAAAGACGCTTTTGTAAGTCCGAGAAGCATTGGCTCGTAAATCGGAAGCGTTTTTGCGTCATCACGCAACTTTTCAAGCTCGCGACGAAGTTCACGCTTGTCAATCTGCTCGCCTTCGAGATATTGAGAATCTCCGCTATCGACAATTTTCACTTTGCTCAACATCTGCGACACTATAACTTCTACGTGTTTATCGTCAATCGCCACACCCTGCAAACGATAAACCGACTGAATTTCGTTAATCAGATATTTTTGAACTTCCTGCTCACCCAAAACGCGCAAGATTTCGTGCGGGTCCATTGAACCCTCGCAGAACCTGTCGCCGATACGCACTCTGTCGCCGTCATAAACACGCAAATGTTTGCGAACGGGAATAGAATACTCAACGCTGTTGTTGCCTTCGGTATGAACAATTATCTTACGATTACCACGCTCAATATCAGGCTCTCTCAGCTCAATTCCGTCTGTGCCTTTTACGATTTGGTTCTTTTCATCTCTTACAAGACGGGTCTTAAATTCAACCACACCGTCAACTTCGGAAATTATGGTCGGCTCTTTGGGTTTTCTCGCCTCAAAAAGCTCCGCAACTCTCGGAAGACCGCCAGTAATATCTCGCGACTTTCCGCTTTCTCTCGACATCTTGTAAAGCATATCGCCCGCGGAAACTTTTACACCGATTTCGACTTGAAGCGACGCTCCCGCAGGAAGCGCAATATCAAGAGACGCTGAACCGTCGTCGGGAACCAAACGTAAATAAGGGTGAAGTTTTCGCGCTTTATCTTCAATTATTATTTTTTCGACCGTACGCGTAAGTTCGTCAAGAACATCTTTAACCGTTACACCGTCTTTAATGTCTATTCCTTCGATTTTACCCGATTTTGTTGCAAGTGTCACAGCGTTATACGAGTCCCAAGAGAAAAGTTTATCGCCTTTTTTAACACTTGTTTTGTCTTTTACATACAAAATAGCGCCGTGCGGAACATCGTAAATTTTCTCGTATTGCCCCTCTTTTGCCGCCAAGGCAACCGACGAACTTCTCGAAATAACGACTTTGCCCGAAGAATGTTCTACAAATTCAAGATTTTGGAAAGAAATTTCACCGTCGTAGTTTGCAGTTTCCTCGGATTTGCCCGCCAAACGCGAAGCCGTACCACCCGTGTGGAATGTCCGAAGCGTAAGCTGAGTTCCCGGCTCACCGATTGACTGCGCCGCCATAATTCCGACCGCCTCACCGACATCCACCAAGCGACCAGTCGCAAGGTTTTTGCCGTAGCACTTCGCACAAAGTCCGAAGTTTGCCTCGCAAGTAAGGGTCGAACGAACGCGAATGGTGTCAAGTCCCGATGCGTCTATTTTTATAGCTGCTTCGTCCGAAATCATTTCGTTTTTAGCAACAAAGACAGCACCCGTTTTTGGGTCGATAATATCATTAAGCGCAACACGTCCCGTAATTTTTGAAGCAAGTGTTTCTATAACTTCGTCATCTTCCATAAGCGCGCTGACATCTATGCCACGAATGCTTTTGCAGTCATCAACTGACACGACCATATCCTGAACCACGTCAACCAAACGACGGGTCAAATATCCTGCGTCCGCCGTTTTAAGAGCGGTATCGGCAAGACCTTTTCGCGCACCGTGTGTCGAAATAAAGTACTCCAAACCTGTAAGTCCATCTTTAAAGTTAGACAAAATCGGGTTTTCGATAATTTCGCCGACGCTTCCCGTAAGGTTTTTCTGAGGTCTCTGCATAAGTCCGCGCATACCTGCCAACTGCTTAATCTGGTCTTTACTTCCTCTCGCTTTTGCGTCAATCATCATATAAACGGGGTTAAAGCCGTTTCTGTCGCGTTTCAATTCTTCAAAAAGGGCGTTCGACACTCTTTCGGTCGCCATCGTCCAAGTATCCACAATTTTATTGTAGCGTTCACCCTCAGTAATGATACCGCGCTGATATTGTTTACGAATTTTCTTTGTTTCATCGGACGCTTTGTCGATTATTTCCTGTCTTTCGTCCGGAACAACCAAATCCTCAACTCCGAATGTAGCGCCCGAAAGTGTTGCATATTTGTAGCCCAAATCTTTAACATTATCAAGGAAAATCGCCGCTTCTTTTGTTCCGCAGGTTTTTACTATTTTTCCGACAAGTTTTTCGATTGTGCCTTTTTTCATTGTTTCGTTTTGGAAACCTATAACGGGCGGTATCGCTTCATTGAAAATAACTTTACCCGGCGTTGTTTCGATAATTCTCGGCTGTCCTTCAATGCGGTGCGACTTCGGAACAACAAAGCGTATAACCGAGTGCAAAGTAATTTCCTTGCTTGCCATAGCGTGCTGAATTTCGTCCATCGTATCGAAAATTTTAACTTCTTCTTTGCCGCCGGCGCCTTTAACAAACACTTTTTTCTCACTGTTTACTTTGGTGAGGTAGTAAATACCCAAAACCATATCTTGCGACGGAACCATAACAGGTTCACCGCTTGCAGGACGAAGAATGTTGTTCGCAGAAAGCATAAGAAGACGCGCTTCGATTATACTTTCCGGCGAAAGCGGTACGTGAACAGCCATTTGGTCGCCGTCAAAGTCAGCGTTAAACGCCGCACAAACAAGCGGGTGCAGGCGAATTGCCTTACCTTCCACCAAAATCGGGAAGAACGCCTGAATACCCAAACGGTTCAAAGTCGGCGCACGGTTAAGAAGAACAGGGTGGTCTTGGATAACTTCTTCAAGAATATCCCAAACTTCGTTTCTTTCTTTTTCCACAAATTTTTTCGCGCCTTTTATTGTCTGAACAAGCTCTCTTTCCTGCAAAATTTTGAAAACAAACGGTTTGAACAACTCAAGAGCCATCGGTTTGGGAAGTCCGCACTGATAAATTTTGAGTTCTGGTCCTACCACGATAACCGAACGTCCCGAATAGTCCACTCTTTTTCCGAGCAGGTTCATACGGAAACGACCTTGTTTTCCTTTGAGCAAATCTGTTAGCGATTTAAGAGGGCGTTTGCCTTCCATCGCTTTGCTTCCGTTTTTGCTGTTATCAAAAAGTGTATCAACCGCTTCCTGAAGCATTCTTTTCTCGTTGCGAAGAATTACTTCGGGAGCCGAAATTTCTTTCATTTTCTTTAAACGATTGTTGCGGTTTATCACCCGACGATACAAATCGTTAAGGTCGCTCGTTGCAAAACGACCACCCTCAAGCGGCACAAGCGGACGCAAATCAGGCGGAAGCACAGGCAACGCCTGCAAAACCATATCCTGCGGATTGTTGCCCGATTGACAAAATTCCTTAACTATCTTAAGGCGCTTAAAGCACTCTTCTTTATTCTGTTTTCCCGTAAGGTTTTGTGCGTACTCGTAAAGTTCGTTTCTCAGCGCTTCCAAATCCACTTTTTCAAGCAATTTAAGAATCGCCTCACCGCCCATCATAGCAAGGAAATCCTTGCCGCCGTCAGCAGAATATTTATCATATTCATCGTCGGTCAAAAGAGTCTTACCCTCTTTGAGGTCGTCGTGATTGCCTTTGTTTATTACAACATACTGCTCGTAATATGTAATTCTGTCAACTTCACTGTTTTTCAAGCCCAAAATCTGAGCGATAAAACCACTTTTTGAATACCATTCGTGAACAACGGAAACACCAAGTTCAATGTGTCCCATTCTTTCGCGACGAACCTTTGAGTCCGTCACTTCCACGCCGCAACGGTCGCAAATAATTCCTTTATAACGAACGCGTTTGTATTTTCCGCAATTACATTCCCAACTGCGAACAGGTCCAAAAATCTTCTCACAGAAAAGACCATCTTTTTCCGGTTTATACGAGCGATAATTTATAGTTTCCGGCTTTGTTACTTCCCCGTGCGACCAACCGCGAATATCCTCCGGCGACGCAATGGAAATCCCTACGTTGCGGATTTCTTCTTCTTTTTTGTATTGTGTAAAATCTGCCACTTGCACACTCCGTTTTTAGTTCAAATTTGTTTCAACATTTATTGCCAACGCCTTCATTTCACGAATCAATACATTGAATGACTCGGGAGTTCCCGGAACCGGCGTATTATCACCCTTCGTTATCGCTTCGTAAACCTTGGAACGTCCGACGGTATCGTCCGATTTCACCGTCAAAATATCCTGCAAGGTATAAGCCGCACCATACGCTTCTAATGCCCACACTTCCATTTCACCGAAACGCTGACCACCCGACTGCGATTTTCCGCCGAGCGGCTGTTGTGTCACAAGCGAGTAAGGTCCGATTGAACGCGCGTGCATTTTATCATCAACCAAGTGGCAAAGTTTAAGCATATAAGCGGGTCCGACTGTCACAGGGTTGTCGAACAATTCACCTGTTTTGCCGTCGCGAAGATACACTTTACCGTTGCGATAATATTTTCCGTCGTCTATGTTATGTTTCGGGTATTTCGCGTTAAGTTTTTCTTCGATTGCTTTAACCTCGTCCATAACCTCCGAGCGAGCCGCGCCGTTAAACACAGGCGTCGCCACTGATTTACCTTTATTTGATGCAATAAAGCCCGTGTGAACTTCCAAAATCTGTCCGACGTTCATACGAGACGGTACGCCGAGCGGGTTAAGGATAATATCGACAGGCGTTCCGTCGGGCATAAACGGCATATCTTCGCGCGAAACAATTCTGGACACAACGCCCTTGTTTCCGTGGCGACCCGCCATTTTATCTCCGACCGAAAGTTTTCTCTTTTTCGCGATATAAACTTTCACCAACTGCAATACGCCCGGTTTTAAGTCGTCGCCGCGAAGCACTTTTTCGATGTCTTTGTCGCGTCTGTCGTTAAGATATGTTATTATATTTGTTGCCTTAAACACGATTTTTTCGCACAAATCACTCTTTTCTGTGTTGTCGCAGAAGCCGTTTTTAAGGGAAATTTCAGTGAAATCCAAGCCGTTCAACACGTCTTTTGTCCATTTTGTTCCCTTTGCAACAAGCACTCTGTCGCTGTGCAATTCGGTAATTTCGGTCGAATTTGTTCCTTCCAAAATTTCCGTCAAACTCTGAATAAGTTTTGTGCGCAACTGTTCTTCTTTACGCTCTACTTCTTCGTTAAGCGCGCGAATTTTCTGCTGGTCGCGCTCTTTCGATTTCTTGTCGCGTTCTTTGTGTGCATATACTTTTGTGTCTATTACAACGCCTTTAAGTCCTGTCGGCGCTCTCAATGAGGTATCGCGGACTTCACCCGATTTTTCACCGAATATCGCTCTCAGAAGACGCTCTTCGGGCGACAATTCTTTTTCACCTTTCGGAGTTACTTTTCCGACCAAAATATCGCCGTCCACAACTTCCATACCTACGCGAACAACGCCGTTTTCGTCCAAACCTACCAATTGGCTTTCACCCGCGTTCGGAATTTCGCAAGTCAATTCTTCGGGACCGCGTTTTGTTTCGCGAACTTCGGTTTCAAACACGACAATATGAATAGACGTATAAGTATCATTTGCCACCAAATCTTCAGAAACGATAATCGCATCTTCGTAGTTATAGCCGTTCCAAGGCATATACGCCACGCAGACGTTTCTGCCGAGCGCCAATTCGCCTTTTGCAGTTGCGTGTCCGTCAGCAAGCACATCGCCGGACTTAACTTTGTCGCCCTGTTTTATGCAAATATGCTGATTTATACAAGTATCTTGGTTGGAACGCTCAAATTTTCTGAGTTCGTAAATATCAACGTCGTTAATTCCGAGCAGTCTGTCCTCTTTTTCTACCAAATCTTTACGCACGACTATGTGTTCGGCATCAATCTTTTCGACAACACCGTCGTTTTTGGCTACAATCAAGCAACCCGAATCTTTTGCCGCGCGATATTCAAGCCCTGTTCCGACAAGCGGCGCTTCTGTCTGCAAAAGCGGAACTGCCTGACGTTGCATATTCGAGCCCATAAGCGCACGGTTAGCGTCGTCGTGTTCCAAATAAGGAATTAAGCCCGCCGAAACCGAAACCATCTGCATACTCGACACGTCCATAAGTTGGATTTCTTCGCGAGTTACAACAGGATAATCACTTTTGTTTCGCGAGAAAACGTTAGTCGCTTCCTTAATTGTACCGTCTGTTTCCAATTCGGTATCCGCCGGAATAATGCAAGAGCCGTCCTCTTGGTTAGCTGAGCAATATTTGATTTCGTCGGTCACTTTTCCGTTTTTAACAACGCGATAAGGCGTTTCGATAAAGCCGTATTCATTCACACGCGCATAAGTCGAAAGCGACGCGATAAGACCGATGTTCGGACCTTCCGGCGTTTCAATCGGACACAAACGTCCGTAGTGCGTATGGTGAACGTCGCGAACTTCAAAGCCCGCTCTGTCGCGGGAAAGTCCGCCGGGTCCAAGCGCCGAAACACGTCTTTTGTGCGTAAGTTCGGCAAGCGGGTTTGTTTCGTCCAAGAACTGCGACAACTGCGACGAGTTGAAGAACGACTGAATAACAGTCGATACCGCTCTCGCGTTAATAACGTCGTAAGGAACGATTTCTTCTTCGTGATTTTCGTTAAGTTTGTCTCTGATTGCTTTAAGCATTCTGGTGACGCCAATTCCGAAGTTAACCTCCATAAGTTCGCCCACCGAGCGCACTCTTCTGTTTCCGAGGTGGTCGATATCGTCAAGCTCGCCGTCGCCTTTACCGATTTTAAGCAAGTATCTCAAAGTTTCGATAAAGTCTGCAATCTGCAAAATTTTCTTTGGATTGCCATCTTCGTCAAACGGTGTTTCGATTTTAAGTTTTTCGTCCAGACGGCGACGACCTATATCGCCCAAATCGTAGCGTTTGTCGTCGAAAAACGTTCTTTCTATAAGCGTTTTTCCCGTGTCGCTTGTATATTGCTGACCGGGACGCAATATTTCGTACATATGAGAAAGCGACTTTTCCACAGGGTCTGCGTCATTTCTCGTATGGTCTTTATCCAGTGTTTTGCGAAGAATAACAGAAGCGTAATCCTCTGCGTTCTTCAATATTTTAATTTCGTTTATGCCCGCTTCCTTAAAAGCTTCGATGTCGTCGTCGGTAATAGTTTTATTTGCTTCTTCGATAACTTCGCCTGTTTCGGGGTCAACGATTTTTTCCGCAAGCACTTTTCCTTTAAGCGTCGGGCAGGTGGTCGAATTTATGAACACCTTTTCCACGTCGTTGAAAAGCGCAAAAATCTGTTCGTCGCTCGAAAATTTTTCGGGGTCAAGCGCGCGAAGCAAAATTGTCGCGGGGAATTTCTTTTTTCTGTCGATACTCGCCCACAAAAAGTTGTCCTCGTCGAGCATAAACTCTATCCACGAGCCTTTTTGCGGAATTATTCTCGCACCGATGTATTTTTTCTGAGTAGAAGTACTCTCACCTTCATTAAAAACAATACCGGGCGAACGGTGCAACTGGCTTACAATAACCCTTTCTGCGCCGTTAATAACAAATGTACCTCTTTCGGTCATCAGCGGAATTTCGCCGATAAACACGTTATTGCTTATCTTTTCCTTGAAAGTTTTCTCTTTGCCTTCCTTTATTATAAGGGACAAATCGACTTTGAGCGGTGCTGCGTAATTTAAACCACGCTCTTTGCACTCTTTAAGCGAATACTTCGGAACGCCGAGTTTATATCCTTCATATATTAGTTCATAAGTTCCCTTATTGTCTTCAACCGGAAACGCCTCAAGAAAAACTTTATGCAAACCCACAGGTCTCCGCTTGTGATGCGGCACTTCCTCTTGCAAAAACAACTTGTAGGATTTAGTTTGTATCTCTAAAAGGTCAGGCAGCTCTTTTGCATCCCGAACTTTGGCGTAACTATGTCTTTCGTTCATCTTTCCTTTATCCTTTTCTCATTAAATAACCGTGAATAACCCCGCACTCAATAACTTTCTACACAAAAAAAACGAAATAACACGAGCGTCATTTTTACAACGTCGTGTTATTTCTGAAAACTCACCGTAATTTCGGCATCATAAACTAGTGCCGTAAACCTTACTTAAGTTCAACTTTAGCGCCTGCAGCTTCCAACTTCGCTTTCAACGACTCAGCTTCTGCTTTGTTAACGCCTTCTTTTACAGGTTTCGGCGCTCCGTCAACCAAGTCTTTCGCTTCTTTCAAGCCAAGACCGGTTACTTCGCGAACTACCTTGATAACTTCAATCTTTTTGTCGCCTGCGCTTGCAAGTTCTACTGTGAACTCGTCTTTTTCTTCTGCCGCGGGAGCCGCTGCTCCGCCTGCCGCAGGACCTGCCGCGATTGCTACGGGAGCCGCCGCTTTTACGTCAAACTTTTCTTCGATTGCCTTTACAAGGTCAGACAGTTCAACTACTGTCAATTCACCGATTGCCTCTACAAGTTGGTCTTTCGTCATTTTTGCCATTTGAAACACTCCTTAAATTTTTTTTACATTTTGTTTACGTTTTTAAGAGAAATCACTCTTGTTCTTTTTTGATACGAACAGCATCCACCGTCCGAACAAAATTTGTCATAATACCATCCAGCGTACCTGCCAATTTGGTAATCGGCGCGTTGAACGCAGAAAGAAGCATCGAAAGGAGCTCTTCTTTTGATGGAAGGTCTGCCAATCGCTCCGCGTCCGCCCCTGCAAACACTGTTCCGTCCGCATAAGCCATACGAACTGCAAGCAAATTATCGTTTTCTTTGTTGAAAGTTCTGATAATTTTTGCCGCACCCGAAATATCTTTATTACTTAATGCCACACCCACGGGACCTTTGAAAGCGGCGTCAAGCCCTTCAATTCCCGATTGCGCCAACGCTCTTTTTGCAAGAGTGTTTTTTACCACGATGTACTTCGCGCCCGCGCCTTTCAATTTCGCTCTTACGTTATTGAATTTCGCAACAGTCATTCCCTGATACGCGGTAACATAAATTCCCGTCGCTTGAGAAGACTCTGCTTTGAGGTCTTCAATAACTTTTTCTTTTTCTTGTTTAGTCAGCACTTTTATCTCCTCTTACCTTAACTCGGCAACGTTAATTTTTAAGCCCTGTCCCATAGTACTTGACACTGAAATACCTTTAAGATAAACGCCTTTTGCGGCAGACGGCTTCAATTTCATCAAAGCGTCAACCAATGCTTTTACGTTTGCATAAAGTTTATCAATATCAAAAGATACTTTACCGACGGGTGCGTGAATAATTCCCGCTTTTTCGGTTCTGAACTCCACTTTACCCGCTCTTGTTTCTTCGAGCGCTTTGGTCAAGTCATTTGTTACAGTGCCGACTTTAGGGTTAGGCATCAAGCCGCGAGGACCCAAAATTTTACCAAGTTTACCTACAACACCCATCATATCAGGAGTTGCGATAACACTGTCGAAATCAGTCCAACCGCCTGTTATTTTTTCTACCATATCGTTTGCACCGACAAAGTCTGCGCCTGCCGCTTTTGCTTCTTCAGCCTTTTCGCCTTGTGCAAAAACCAAAACGCGAACTGTTTTTCCGAGACCTCCCGGAAGAACAACAGAGCCTCTTACGACTTGGTCGCTTTTTCTCGGGTCAACACCCAAACGCACTGCCACTTCAACGGTTTCATCGAATTTTGCGCGAGCGTTGTCTTTAACGAACTGCAACGCTTCCATTAAACCGTATTCTTTTAACGGCTCAAGGTTTGCGTTTGCCGCTCTCCAAGCTTTACTTCTTTTCATTTCTCTTTACCTCTCGCTTATGCTTCGACTTCAACGCCCATACTGCGCGCACTGCCTATTACCATTTCAGCCGCCGACGCTTCATTATCGCAATTCAAATCGGGCAACTTAATCTTAACAATTTTTTCTACCTGCGCTTTCGTCAATTTACCGACCTTCTCCTTATTAGGAACTTTTGAGCCGCTTTTGAGACCCAATTCTTTTTTAATAAGATACGACATAGGTGGTGTTTTTGTAATAAACGAAAACGATTTGTCCGCATAAACCGTAATCACAACAGGGATAATCATTCCCGCCTGATCCTGAGTTTTTGCGTTATACGCTTTGCAGAACTCCATAATATTAACGCCGTGCTGACCCAATGCAGGTCCTACCGGCGGCGACGGGTTCGCTTTTGCGGCTTCGAGAGCAAGTTTAATCTGCCCTACTACTTTTTTAGCCAACTTTAACCTCCAAATTTAACTTCTTCTCAATCATTACGACAACGGCTCGATTTGCGAGAAATCCACTTCAACGGGCGTTGCTCTTCCGAACACCATTACATTGACGGTCGCCTTACCTTTTTCCAAATTCATCTTGATAATTTCACCGCCAAAGCCCTTGAATGAACCAACAGTTATTTTAACCGCGTCATCTACTCTGAACGGATTTTCGGGCGCTTCCACAACAGTTTCCTGCGACGCGTCTCTGCCCATTATCCGTTCCATTTCGGCTTCTTTGATCGGCTGCGGATTTCTCACGCCGCCCAAAAAGCCCAATACGCCGGGAATTCTTGTCACAAACGATTTACTTTCTTCGTTCAACACCATATTCACCAACACATAGCAGGGGAAATCCTTTCTGATACTTTTAACGGCTTTACCGTTTTTCACAGAAACAACTTCTTTCTGCGGACTTTTCGCTTCCGCTATACTATCCGTCAGAAGTTTATTCAACTTTTTATCATTTGAAAAGCTGGAAAACTTCATCTCAACAAACCTGTTTATATCGTCGGCAATCCTTGACTCTTGCGACGAATAGGTCTGTATAACGAACCACTTAGCATCCATATATCAACTCTCCGAAATTTCTTTGTTAATCAAATCACCAAACCGAGCGCTCTCTCGAGAACCACATCTATACCTGCAACGACCAATGCCATTACAATAGCGAACACAACGACCAAAACAGTCGCGGCGAGCACTTCGTCGCGAGTAGGCCAAGTAACCAATTTCATCTCAGCTACAACATCTTTAAAATACTTAACTAATCGCTGCATAATCTTCCTTTTCCTTCTGTTCCAAAAAAGTGGCAGGCGTGGCAGGACTCGAACCCGCAACCAATGGTTTTGGAGACCACTACTCTACCAATTGAGCTACACACCTGTAAAACACCAGAATTCCTAACCTTACTTTGTCTCTTTATGGAGCGTTCTTGCACGCTCGCGTGGACAAAACTTTGTCTGTTCAATCCTTCCGGAATGCGTCTTCTTGTTCTTTGTAGTAGTGTAATTACGCTCTTTGCAAGTAGTGCATTCAAGTATTACAATCTCTCTTGTTCCCTTAGCCATACAATTAACTTCCTTTTATATTTAACAAAATAATCTCAAATTTGCCCGACAAAAATACATTAAGCGCACACGCACAATCCGAAAAAAAATAAATTTTGCGTTTTTTTCCACCCCCAACGCTCCGGAGAGCCCAAGAGCGGGATTGAACCGCCGACCTCTTCCTTACCAAGGAAGTGCTCCACCACTGAGCTACTTGGGCAAGAGTGGAGCGGGTGATGAGACTCGAACTCACAACAACTACCTTGGAAGGGTAGGGCTCTAGCCATTGAGCTACACCCGCTTTCTATATTCTACTCTATACGCCGCACTAGCGACGATGGTGGTGGGCAAGGGTGGGTTCGAACCACCGTAGGCGTACGCCAGCGGATTTACAGTCCGCCTCCTTTAGCCACTCGGACACTTACCCAAAAATATCCTTCACGCTTTTTGCTCTGGAGCCGGTGGAGGGACTCTAACCCCCGCGCTTCCGATTACAAGTCGGATGCTCTAACAACTGAGCTACACCGGCAATAAGATTTGCATCTCTCAAACTTTTTATGAGCAAAGCAGGGGTAAAATACCATTATGCGCAATGCTCTGTCAAGGGGGAAGTGCAAAAAAACTTAAACTTTTTTAATTACGTTGTCTGCAAGCCCGTAATTTACCGTATCGTCAGCCGACAAAAAATTGTCTCTGTCGGTATCTTCCTCTATTTTTTCAACGCTTTGCCCCGTATGTTTTGCAAGAATACCGTTCATAATTCCTTTTATACGAAGCATTTCTTCCGCCTGTATCTCAATATCGGAAGCAACGCCGACCATATTTCCCATAATAAGCGGTTGGTGTATCATTACGCGGGCGTTTTCCCATATATCGCGCTTGCCTTTTGTGCCTGCCGCAAGCAAGACCGCTCCAAACGAAGCCGCCTGTCCCATACATATCGTGCGTATATCAGATTTTGCGAATTGCATAGCGTCGTAAATTGCAAGCCCCGCCGAAATAGAGCCGCCCGGGCTGTTTATATACAATGTTATATCGTCCGAATTAAGCGAATCGAAATACAATATCTGCTGAACAACCGCTCGCGCGCTTTTGTCATTCACGCCTTCCCAGATAAAAATTGCTCGGTCTTCCAAGAATTTTTCCGCTATTTTGTTTTGAACACCGCCCTGCTCGTCCTTTTTCTCATCTTTCTTTTTGTCGCAATCATCATCGTCGTCATCATTACGAAAAGACATAATTCACTCCTTTTTGTATTATTTATTCATTAATGTGCCTTGCGGGAAAACCTAAAACACCTGAGCTATCCCAGCACGTATTACTCGCTATAAATATCGAAAACAAAATACTGATTATCGCTATGGCAATCGGTATAAATTTAGCCAAAAAATCACTTCTGCGCATTTTATCAAGCTCGGGAATCGCCGCTTCCACAGTTTTTACTATATCAGACAAGTCAACGTACATTTCGTTAAACAAAGACATACTTTCCTTTAATTCTTTGCTTTCAGACAGCTGCTTGTTAATTTCATTTAATTTTTTGCGTATGCAAATCCAATCCGAAACAACTGCAGTTATAGCAACAGACTTATATTCTTTCTCAAAATCTTTGATTCTTTCAAGGAATGTTGTTGCAATAAATTCTTTAGCGTCATAAATTGCTCTCTGAATATGATTTTTGGCTTTCGTGTAATCTTCTTCATTATTTCCGTTTTGATACTTCAAATAATGCCCAAAAGCGTAGCGAAGTTCGTTCGAAGCAGGCGCAAAATACTTGTCGTCATATACCAGCTCTATCTTTTTCATAAGCATTTCCGCTTCGTCAAACAGGTCTTGTAATTCCTTTGAGTCAGAACACGTATTTGGCAATTTTTCTCCTTCTTGCAGCAACGTCTTCTTCCGTTATAATTCTTCCGAGTTGCGCTTTTACATTGCCGTGGAAATATCGCACGCACAAATCTTTCATAATCTGCGAATATGTCCTCATTTTTCGGTTATAAGAAAAAAAACTTATTGCTTTCATAACACAAACCTTCCGTCTAAAAACAACAAAACACACTGCAAAATAATATTTGCCCTAATTGAAATGTGGAGTAAAATAAAGAAAACTACAAATAAAAAAGGGCAGACGACGTGCCTGCCCTTGTAAATAGCCTAAATTCGTTTTTATCTAACCGAAATTCTTCTCACCAAGGTTGCGTTTGCGCCTTCTATTCTTACAATCGCTATACCTCTTGCCAAGTTTTGACCAATGCTGAGCGAATTTGTTCCTGCTACAAGATTTGTGCGTGTTTGCGCAAGCACTCTACCCGAAACGTCGTGAATAGAAACGGTATATAAACCCGATTGTCCTACATTCAAATTAAGATTTCCTGCACGGAAGTTGTTAATTTGGATGCTGTTGCCCGCTCTTCTTACAGCGCTGTTGTTGCGTGTATGCGGATTGATTGAAGCAGGCGTACCATCCCACATTTTAACCGAAGAAACAGTGAAATTAACCGTGTGTCCCTCGAATGTAGCACCTGTTTCAGGATCAGCAGTTATTGTGAATGTAATTCCCGGTGCAATCTGGCTTCTTTCTATTTGGTCGAGAGTTCCTTGTGCAAGTGTTCCGCCCCAGCCTCCATCTGCCCGCATCCAGCGTGGCGCTTGGAAAGCAGACAATGGTATCGCAACTGTATTTCCACTGGGCGCCGCAGGTAATCTGAAAGCATAATCAACAGGGGTGGTGCCAACTCTCAAAGTAGAACCGATAGCTACAAAGAAGAAATTATCCGAAGTATATGTAATTTCAACATACTGAAGATTGTCGAAGAAGTCTTCGTCATAATATGCCGCAATTCCCAAATATGGCCACGGATCAACACGGTCAGGTAGTGCACCACCATCTCTTGTTCCCAAAGTCATAGAACCGATTAACGGCTCTTGCGGTTGCGACGTTATACTTGTAGCAGAGTTATCATCCAACACGATGCCTTCCTCGGTATATTCTGTGAATGCTCCCCAATTCGTATGTTCCCAATCGATAAGTTCAAAAAATTCACCGACAACAGTTTCGCTTACAGTAATGTTGAAATTCTGTGTGTAGTTGCTTGTTTCGCTTGCTCCATTGGTAATTGTTGCTCTTACTACTACGATTCCTGCTCCTGTGGTATTCAAAGTGTTGCCGTCTATTGTGGCGCCTGTTGTTCCTTGGTTATAAACCGACCAAATAATATTCCTGTTAGTAGCACTTGCAGGAACTACTTGACCTGTCAAATTCAACACGCCTACATTCGCAGTTGTGGGAACGCCATCAATGCGGTTAACGGCAGTAAAGCCGCCGCCTGTATAACCCTCAAAAAGGTCATTTACATTAAATGAAGAAAGAGGAACAGGATTTTTCATCCAACGGATAACCATATCGCCCGAAACAAAGAATACATTTTCAAGTTGGCTCGCTGACTCTATAAATCTTTCAAATGCTCTGCGTCTTGCGTTCGCGTTAATATTCGGATAAGCATTGTCGGGTTGGAAATAATACTGTGAGTGAGCACCGAAAGTAAACGGCGCGCGGTTTCCGTCCAAATGCTGTTGCAATGTGTGCATAAGCGCATTATATGTTTGATCTTCGTTCATTGCCAATCCGCTTGCGCTTAACGGAGCCCACAAATTATAGTCGAGACCTGACATTGTCCAAAGATCAGGGTTCATCCAACAAACAGGTGGATTATCTCCAACAGGTGGATTACACGCCTCACCGCCAATCATCCAATTCGGTCTTACAACTGCGGCACGGTCTTGCGGAGCAATTTCTACCTGCGTTGCTAATAACTGCCAAAGTCCGGGATGGTCGCCTACACGTGTATGAAGACCGGCATTAGCAGGATTATTTACCCACCAAGAACCTGCATTATCGGGAGAAGCCGCGTGAAGCGTATAAGGAAAGTTAGCGCCTCCGGTGGTTCCGCCAGCCATTCCAACTGTTGCCTCTATTGAGCAATCATACAAAAAGCCTAATTCTCTTACAACGCCCATCGAAATATCTGAATACGCTAAAAACGGCGTACGAAAACCGAATTGATGTGCCAAAGGAATACCTGCTGCCGCCATTGCACTACGAGCGTCAAGTATTTCTTGACGGACATCTTCAGCAGACATATAACTACCTGCATTTGGACCAGCCGCAGATGTCACAAAGTGAGGGTGCGAGTGAGTGTGGTTTCCGATTGAATGCCCTGCTCTGTACGCTTCAACAACAGAATTTTTCAAATCTTCGTTGTTTGCCCAAGCCGTACTGGAAGTAGGGTTTGCCCCACCGTTTGTACCTGCTGCCGTATTTACATAAAAGCTCATACGTCTTTTACTGCCGTCGTGGTTTGTAGCGCTAAAAGTGGTTCCGTCGTGCCTTCTGCCTTCCATTACGCCGACCATCCATCTCATAGCATCTGCATTTGTATTGTCATCGCTTCCGATAACGATAAACTGCGGCACTTGTTCTCTCTCTATGCCGCCGGGGGCACTTGTCGATGCCGCCACATTTTGCGCGAATGTCGTCGCTGTAAACATAAACAATGTCGCCATCAATGACATTGCGAAAAACTTTGTTTTTGAAACCATAAAAAACTCCTTTTGTTCGTTTTGTTAAAATCTAACTTCACATAAGTATAAGTACTTTTTTTAAATTTTGCTCGTTTTTTTGCGTTATGCGTCGTTTTTTTTGTTTTCGAGAGGGGGTGTTTTCCTCTCCTCGACCATGCGTTTTGTCGAGCAAAAGCCCATTTTGGAGAAAAAGCAAGGTTGGTCTTGCGTGGTTTGAAGTCAAGAATGTATTTTAACAGAAAAGACAGAATGAAAGTTTTTGCAGAAAGGTGCGGAAGTGGGAAAGTTTTTATTTCGCTTTATAGAATTTACACTTAACTATATAGCAAGTAAGCGAGAGTGTTTAAGTAGTTTGGCAGGCGGCGGAAGTTTGGTATTACTTGCCACTTTGGTTTTGGGTGATTTTGAGGACACGCGGCTCGGCATTATCCTAACGGTCGGCGGTGCTCTTATGAGTATTATTTTAGCGAGAGGAGGTTCAAAATGATAGCACTTCAAACAGTAGCGTTGCCATTTATGGCAATTATAGCAGGTTTGGGCGTTCTTGCGCTTATTGGCGAACATTTACAGCGCAAGGGCTTAATTTAACAGGCAAACAACAAATTAGGCAGGGAATTATCCCTGCCTTTCTTTTTTTTCATACTTGTGTTTTTTTACCTTATTGATATTCTTCTTTGCGAAACCGTGTTTGCGTTTGCTACTCTGACAATCGCTACTCCCCTTGCTAAATTTTGACCTATATTTACAGAATTTGCGCCTGCGTTCAGGTTTGCGTGTGTTTTTGCGAGCATTTTGCCGTCAACGCTGTGAACGAATACTGTATATATACCCGCATTTGCAACGTTCAAACTCAGATTTCCCGCTCTGAGCGCGCCTATTCGCAAGCCGCTTACCGTGTTTCGGTTGCTTGTTCTGCTTGGGTCTATTGAAGCGGGACCTTGACAGTTGGGAGGACACGGCGTGTAGTTTTCACGAGGACCGCGGAAATAATCTTCGGGGTTAAAGCACTTTGCGCAAACAGGCGCTTTCATCCAATGGATAACCATATCGCCTGAAACAAAGAAAACATCGGGGATTTCACTTGCGTACGCTACAAATCTTTCAAACGCTCGCTGTCTTTGCGCAAATGTGAGGTTCGGGAAATTTCCCGGAGGCGGTAATGTGAAAAAGAACTGCGAATGCGGTCCGAATGTAAACGGAGCGCGGTTGCCGTTTAGGTGCAGTCGCAGTGTGTGCATAAGCGCATTAACGGTTTCATCTTCGGTCATCATCGCTTGGTTCCATAAATTATAGTCAAAACCCGTTATTAAGTCGCCACTCATCCAACTTGCTCTTTTTGCTGTAATTGCTTCCAAATCATCGGGGTGAATAGCCACCAATGAAGCGGGCAAAACCCAAAGTCCGGGGTGTTCACGCACTACGTTTTGCACAACTTGACCGTCAAATGTTTGTCGCCTCCCCCAATGCCCTCTGTTATCGGGAGCGACATTGCCGTTTGCATCGACGGCATTCGGCGTTCCCGAAATATTATCCAAAGTATAGGGGAAATGCGTATTACCCGGACGTCCGATAATCGCCTCTATTGAGCAGTCATACAAAATTCCCGCCATTCTCATAGCAGTAAATGCGGTATCGGAATACGTCAAAAACGGTGTGCGAAAACCGAATTGATGCGCTTGCGGAATTCCTGCTTCTATCATTCTGATACGCGCGGAGTCTATTGCAACATATACGGCTTCCAAGCCCATTCTTATCGTGTGATTATTCGGATGATCTCCCGTTAGGGGAGCGTTCCAATTTCCTCCGCCGACAAAACGCGAGTGCCTGTGCGTGTGATTGCTGATAGAATGCCCTAATCCGTACGCGTGTTGCGCCGCCTGCACCAAAGCATTGGCTGAAACAGCGGGATTACCCCAGCCGGAAGTATTTACATAGAACGACATATATCTTTTGCTTCCGTCAAAGTTTGTGCCTCTGTCCGTTTCCAACCCGCGAGCGCCGCTCATAACGTCCGCCATCCATCTGAACGCTGCCGCGTGCGTGTTATCGTCGCTTCCCATTACAATAAACTGAGGCGGGTTCGGTATTGGCGATGTGGTTGATGCAGCCGTCTGTGCAAAAGATGTTGCCGTGAAAAGAAATGTTGCCATAAAAAACATTATTTTTTTCATTGCTAAAACTCCTTATTTTAAGGTTTCGTTTAAAGATACCCACTTAAAAGATAACAACAATTCAGAATTTTTGCTCAAAAAATTGACTTAGCGCATAACTTAATAGTATTTTTGTATGATTAGCTAAAATTCACATCTCGAAAAAAAGGACGCCTGATTATGGGTAAAATGGATAAAACAAAAGCGGGATATGTCGAAGGCATAGTTTCCGTATTGGGAAACGCGGTGCTGTTTGCCGCAAAAATGTGGGTCAGCGTAATAACGGGGTCAATCGCATTGGCGGCGGACGCTTGGCACACGCTTTCGGATTCGCTTACTTCCATAATAGTTATAATATCCACAAAATTATCATCCAAAAAGGCAGACAAAGAACACCCTTTCGGACACGGAAGGTGGGAGCAGTTAGCCGCGCTTTTTATTGCCGTATTTTTGGGAATTATCGCATTTGAGTTTTTGCGCGAATCCATACTCCTGCTTACGGGCGGCGGCGAAAAAAATGTTGTGTTCGGAACGCTTGCCATTGTAATCACCGCAGGCTCCATAGTCGTAAAGGAAGCAATGGCGCAATGGGCGTATTATCTCGGAAAAAAATTCGATAACGCAAGCCTAATAGCCGACGGTTGGCACCACCGAAGCGACGCGTTGTCGTCAGTTCCCGTTTTAATAGGAATAGTAATCTCGAAATTTTTTGAGGTTTGGTGGATGGACGGCGTGCTCGGAATAATTATTGCGCTTATGCTTTTTTACGCGACCTATCATATAATGCACGAAACCATAAATAAACTTTTGGGCGAAATGCCGTCGAAAGACTTAATAAATTCGATAAAGAAAGCAGTTGCAGACGTATATCCCGAAAATATGGAACTTCATCATTTTCATCTTCACAATTATGTCTCGCACAAGGAGCTAACGTTTCATATTCGCTTGGACGGCAGTCAAAACATAAAAACAGGACACGAAATAGCAAGCAGAATTGAGGATATTATAGAGAAAAATTTCGGTATGACAGCAACTGTTCACGTGGAGCCGTTAGGGCGCGAGCTGAACAAGCCGTCAATCTAAATTGCGACTTGCAAGCGCCACTGCAACCCGCTTTTCTTCCACGATTTCGACCTTAAAATTAAAGTTTTCGTAAGAAATTTGCGGAGTTTCGCCTTCTTGCGGGATGTAGCCCAAAAGCCCCACCAAAAAACCGCTTAGCGTTTCGTAGTCGTCGGTCGGAAGCGCAATTTGCAAGAAATCCTGAACACTTCCGAGCGAAGCACTGCCTTGTATGCGGAAATTGTTTTCGTCCACAGGCGAAATTTCGGGGATTTCTTCGTCGTCGTATTCGTCTTTTATGCTTCCCATTATGGATTCTACCAAGTCATCCGTCGAAACTATGCCCGTCATACCGCCGTATTCATCCACGACAACCGCCATACATATCATTTTTTTGCGCATCTCCTGCAAAAGCTCGTCGGTGCGTTTGCTCGACAAAACAAAATACGGCTCGCGTAATAAAGACTTTAAATCAAAGGGAGCGTCGGTTTTTTGCGCAAGATACGGCATAAGGTCTTTTTGATGCAGAATGCCGACAACATTGTCCAGGCTTTCCTCGTAAATCGGAAGGCGCGAGTAATGCTCTTTAAGAAAAACATCTATAATCTGCTCGTAATCCGCGTCTATCGGAAGCGCGACTACGTCTATGCGGTGAGTACAAACGTCGTTGGCGGTAAGTTTGTCGAATTCAAAAATATTTTCTATCATATCCTGCTCGGTTTCGGCAATATGCCCGTGTTCGCCGCTTGCTTCCACCATCATACGGACGTCTTCACGGGTAATTATGTCATTCGGATTGGCTTTATCCTTAATTCCCATAATCTCAAGAACAATCGTCGAAGAAAACGAAAGCAATTTTACAAACGGCATTCCGACAGCCGAAAGAAAATTCAGAAAACCAATCGATTTAAGCGCAAAAGACATAGGATGCTGAACAACTATGCGTTTTGGAACAAGTTCGCCAAAGACAAGCGCAAGATACGTAAGAGTGGCGGTTATAAACAAGAATACCGCAAATTCCGTCAAACTCTCGGAGACAGGCAATCCGAAATATAAAACAAACTGCGCAAGAGGCTCGGTGAATAAAGCCGCGGCAAACGCACCCATAAAATACGCTATAAAAGTTATGTAAAGCTGGGTCGTGGCAAAAAACTTCCCCGGATTTTTCATCGCGGAAAAAAGCCGTTGAGCGGACTTATCTCCGTCTTCCGCAAGCGCCTTAACTTTGTTTTTATTCGACGAACTGAGCGCAATTTCCAAAGACGAAAGAACACCGCTTATCGCCGTCAATATAATAAGTAGAATAATACCTTCTATCAAACTTTCCTCCTAATTTTGCAAGATTTTAACCATAAATATAATTTCTGCACACTTTCTCGCGCAAGTTATATGTTAGCGTAAGCGCTTCTTGCAACGCCTCGAGAGAATTGCAAACAAACGCAAATTAGTGCAATCAACGGAAAAACTTGACTTAACGGCGAATTATTTATTATTTTATGGCAAATTGTACCGAACATCGACTTTTTACTAAACGGAGTAAATATGCCAAAAAAAGTGGTAGTCAGCGGAATGGGGATAATCAGCCCGATTGGAACAGGCAAGGAGAAATTCTGGGACGCTGCCGTAAAAGGCACCAACGGAGTTTTGCCCATAACATCATTTGACACAAGCGAATATCGCAGCAAAACAGGCGGTGAAGTCAAAGATTTTGACCCGAACACCTATCTTGCGAGCAAAGAAGTCCAAGCAATGGGACGAGCAGGACAGTTCGCGGTAGCCGCGGCAAGAATGGCGCTCGACGACGCAAAGCTGAAGCTCGACGACAGCGTAAATCTGCACAGAGTAGGAGTTTCGATAGGAACAACTATGGGCGAGCCGCAAGTAATTCAAAACATTCTGAGCCAATTCACCAAAGAAGATAAAATCCTTAAAGACGTAGCAAAAGGCGAAAGTTTAAAATATCCTGCAAACACAATTCCCGCAAACGTTGCGCGCTATTTGGGAACAAAAGGACCGACAACGCTCATACCCACGGCGTGCGCCGCAGGAAACTGGGCTATCGGATACGCATTCGATTTGCTGAGAATGGGACGTATCGACTATGCGCTTGCAGGCGGAAGCGACCCGTTTGCAACTATCGCTTTCTGCGGATTTAACCGCTTGCTCGCGACAACCTTGGACGTTTGCAGACCGTTCGACAAAAACAGGGTCGGAATGGCGGTTTCGGAAGGCGCGGCAATTTTGGTTATGGAAACTCTGGAAAGCGCGCTTGCTCGCGGAGCGCAAATTTACGGCGAGGTTTTGGGATACGGCTTGGGTTGTGATGCGCACGATATGACCGCTCCCCACCCCGAAGGCGCAGGCGGAATTTTGGCAATGGAGCGCGCGATAGCAAATTCAAAAATCAGCAAAAAAGACGTAAGTTATATTTGCGCGCACGGAACGGGAACGCCCGCCAACGACAAAGCCGAAACAACCGTAGCCAAAATGGTTTTCGGCGAAAACGCGCATAAAATTCCGATGTCGTCGCTCAAATCAATGCTCGGACACACAATGGGAGCGGCAAGCGCTATAGAAGCGGCGGCTTCCCTTTTAATGCTCAAAGAAAACAAAATTTTACCGACGATAAATTACCAAACGCCCGACCCCGACTGCGATTTGGATTATGTGCCAAACACCGCTCGCGACGCGGAATTAAAGGTTATTATATCTAACGCGTACGCTTTCGGCGGAAACACATCGGCAATCGTCCTCAAAAAATACGAAGGGGAGGAATAAAAAATGTCAAGATTTGTAATTACGAAAATCAACACGATTTGCAGTTTGGGAATTGGCTTTGACGCAATGAAAAAAAACCTTGCAAACGATATCGCGCCGAGCAAAGTTCAGAGTTTTGAAATGTTTGATTTGCCGAGCGAGCAGTATATTTTTACCGCCCCCGACTTTGAGCCTAAAGAAATTTTGGGCAAAAAAGGTTTGCGCACGCTCGACAAAGCGACAAAAATTCTTATGGCGGGCATAGAAACAGGCTTTAAAGAATATTTGGAAAGTTTGAGCGACGAAGAGCGCCCCGGTCTTATGGTCGGCACGGCTTTCGGCTCGGTCGAGTCAATCGGAAATTTCATCACCGACTCAATTCGCTACGGCGTTGATGCGGTTAATCCCGGACTTTTCGGAAACACGGTTATGAACTCCCCTGCAGGAAACGCAAATATTCGCTACAACATAAAAAACCTTTCGGGAACGCTTTCGACAGGACTTTCGTCGGGACTTGAAGGGCTTATTTATACCTGCGACCACATTGCGCAGGGGTATTTGCCGTCTATTTTATACGCAGGGCTCGAAGAAGCTTCCGTATATATGTTCGGCGCGGCAATAGCCGACGGGCACCTTTCAGCAGACAGCAGAATTCGTCCGTTTTCACAAACGCCGCAGGGTTATATTTTAGGCGAGGGCGTGGGAATGTTTTTGGTAGAAGACCCAAAATACGCAGACAAGAACGGCAGAAAACCAATCGCAACAATAGAAGGATATTCAAGCGGATTTGACCCTAATGGCGGCAAATACGGCACAAATATCGACGGCGACGTTATGGAATATGTCGTCAGAGAAGCGCTTCGCAAGGCAAAAATTTCAGCGGAAGACATTGCCTTTGTCGCTTCTTCCGCAAACAGTTTATCCAGCGATTTGGCTCACGCAAGGGTTATTACGCGAGTGTTCGGCGAAGAAATGCCCGTTGCGTGCTACAAGCAAAAATTCGGAGAAGCGTGGGGCGCAAGCGGAGCGTTATCCGTTGCGGCGGCAATCGCAGATTTGCAGAAAAAGAAAGTATCGCCGATTTTCACCGACGGTTATTCAAAGGTGGAAGGCATAAATTTGATAAGAAAGCAGGAACATCCCATAGAAAAAGATTATGCGGTAGTATTATCGTGTTCTCCCGACGGGAACTGCGCGGCAATGGTAATAAAAAAAGCACAATAAATATTTAAAGAAAAGGAGTGTGAAATGGCTACAACAGCAGAAATTAAGAGCAAAATTCGCGAAATCATCGTCAATATCGCAGAAGATATGGACATCGACGAAGACAAAGTGACCGACAGCGCGCATTTAGTAGAGGATTTGGGTTTAGACTCAATGGCTCTTTTGGAAATCTTGGCAGGTATAGAAAAGAATTTTGGCGTAAAAATCCCCGAAACGGAATTCCCCGAACTTATTTCCATCGATGCCTGCGTTGCGAAAGTAGAAAAATACATTTAATTTTCTTGTATATTTTCTTTTTAAAAGGGTGGCGAAAGATATTTTTCGGCGCCCTTTTTTTGTGGCTATTGAAAATAAGGGCAAATGATGATTTGCCCCTACGTTAAAATCAGCGATTTACTCCAACCCTCGCCGAATACAAATATCTTCTTCCGCTGATACCGACTGCCTCGACGATAATCATGTATGTGCCGTTGGCGACAAATCTGTCTGATTGGTTGGTTAAATTCCACGTAAATTCGGTGTTATTAGACAAGGCATGCCTTGTCTCTACGGTCGAAAACACCACATTGCCCAAATTATCGAAAATCGCCAAATTCACTGTTGCTTGTTCGGGGGTAATTACCGAAATTCTCGCAAAATCCGATACAACCGCATTTTCGAGAATAATCCCGTATCGGTTATCCCGCGAGGTATTTTGACGAATAAAACTTGGACGAAACTCTTCCGTTCTTATAAAAAATTCCGTTGCTCCGATCTGGTAATTCACTGCAAGCATTCCCTCGGTTTCTATTCTCAGCAAATATAATCGGTATCTTACAAGGTCGTCCGAACGTCCGAAGCGCGATGAAGCTTCGATTTCGGCTTCAGGGTCTATAATTCTTACCGTGGGACGGGCATCGCCAAAAACGCTTATGTCGTCGTATTGGTTGGTGTTTGGGTCGCGGGAGAAGTTCGTTAAATCTACAAGCGTTGCAATAAGATTTTCTAAATCTACCCGATTGTCAAAGAAACTTGGAGTAACTATTATTGTATCTCTTGCTGTATTGCTCGGCAGTAAATTTACGCCTGTAGTTGTGCCGATAGCAACGCTAATCGGACGTTTTTCGATTTCAAATCCGTGGCGACGGTTGCTTAATGTGTAATTTCGAGCGACATTTTGGTCGATTATTTCGGCGACTACAAAATGTCTTCCTGCATTTATTCCGAAATTGTTTACGTCCAAATACGAAGAAAGAGGAATATCCACGCCGCCGTCGCTTACGGTTGCACGAGGGTATTGAACAGTGCGGTCGAAGACAAATACTGCGTTTTCGTTCCAATCAACAGTAAGTGGTTTCGGAGTAATTAAATATGGCATA
The DNA here is from genome assembly GCA_009779925.1 of Chitinivibrionia bacterium. Classification (NCBI taxonomy): domain Bacteria; kingdom Pseudomonadati; phylum Fibrobacterota; class Chitinivibrionia; species Chitinivibrionia bacterium. The sequence goes on along the minus strand of WRAZ01000031.1, from coordinate 1,386 downwards.
AAAGGGTTTCTCAGCATAACATTTGGATAGTTTCCCGCTAATTCAGCAACAGCTGTATGACTTCCCGCATTTATTTGTTCTCCTTCTATTCTTATTGAAAAACCGTTAACAATTGCAGTCGGTGATTGTGGTTGTCCGTTAAATACAAATTCCCTTTTTTCACCCCAATCAATATTTATAAGATTTATCCCTGTTAAAACGATTTCAAAATCTACTGTTATCATTCCTGTATAATTACCGATCCCCGTTATAATTGCTGTTGCTGTTCCGATATTAACATTATTACTGTAAACAACAACATAATCTACATCTCTTTCCAAATAAACCAATCCGTCTCTAATTTTAACAAGCGGAATAATCGCCGACCCTGTAAAATGTTGAACATCAATAGGAGCAACAGCATTTGCTAAAAGCGGAATTGCGTTAGGCAATACAGTATGGTTTGTAATTATAATTACAATCTTACCGTTATCGCCGCTGTCCCCTATTCCAACCCACATATTACAGTCATAATCGCCACATCCACCGCTACCCGCTGAATTATCATTTATTGACACAGCACTACCGCCATATCCACCATACGACGAATTGTTGATTCCGTTTTCACCCCAATTTCCGTGTATTGCTTTATATTCTATGACAGCTACACCAGAAATAACCGGCGCGCTTAACGTACCACCATTTCCACCATTTAAATTTTGCCCTGAACCACCGCCGCCGGTACCACCGCCTGCTACAATATTTGTATTACCAATACGAATAGATGATGCTCCGCCAGAATTTCCCGTAGAGCCTGATTGCCACGAACCAAAACTTTGTAAAAAACAAGAACCGCCTGCACCACCTGCGCCGACCTGTATGTCCTCAAAGGTAATCGTGTTTGCTACAGCAAGTCTCATATAAACCGCAGCTCCGCTACCACCGCCACCGCCACGTCCTTTGGTCGAGGAAAATGTATGAGCGTGCCCACCTTGTCCCCCTCCTCCTGCCCCAAAGATATAAATCTCAATTTCTGCGGGACCGTAAAAAGTGCGGGAACCGTGATTGCCAGCAGCAGTTTCGTTAAATACTAAAGTTTGCGCAAAAATCGACATATTTACAGCAACAACTAACACAACCTGCAATACCTTAATAAATTTACACATAAAGCAACCTCCTAAAATTTATAATAAAGATGTTTTTTTTGATCAAAATAAACAAAGACAACCCAATTCTTTGAGCCGCCAAATAAAAACTCCAAAGGAGTTTTTCAAATTGTAAATTATTTTTAGATGTAGTTATCGCCCGAAGTCCCGAAGTCCCGAAGTCCCGAAGTCCCGAAGTCCCGAAGTCCCGAAGTCCCGAAGTCCCGAAGTCCCGAAGTCCCGAAGTCCCGAAGTCCCGAAG
>WRAZ01000030.1 GCA_009779925.1 Chitinivibrionia bacterium | reverse complement strand
GGCAGGCGTTCTAACCAACTGAACTACCGGTCCACTCTATGGTGGTGGGGAGTACAAGGCTCGAACTTGTGACCCCCTGCTTGTAAGGCAGGTGCTCTGAACCGACTGAGCTAACCCCCCGAAAAATTCTTAATCGCCGCTCTTTTCGTTTTTTGGTCTTTTGATAATCGCAAGCGGTATCAGTACCAAATAGAAAACTACAAGAACTATCGGCGCTATTGTCCAAGAAAACACACTGTCAATGGGCGCTATGGATAAAAAGATGTATCCGATAATCCCCACAATCACCGCGATAATAAGTAGCGGGACGTTTATTATTGACTTGATATTCATTGCTTTCTCCTCAAATAACGGGTGTAAAATACTTTATTGTACGCATACTTGTCAAGGGTTAAGTTTGTTTTCTACACGAAAAGTTTGTTTTTCTTCTTCTGTCTTTAATGTAAGCGCTTTTTCGAGACGTTCTTGCGTAATATTTGTCATTTCGTTAAAGAGCGTGGCAAGGTCGCGCATCTTATCGCCGTCTCTTAGGTACACGCGTTCTTTGTAGTCGCCGCCTATAACTCGTTTGCAGGCGATTTCCAGTCTGAAAACAGGTCCCGCTATTTTATGCGAGAAAAATACCGTTAAAAACACGATTTGTACAATAGCGAGCAAAAAACCGGGGATTAAAATGTACATCATTGACATAATCAGCAAATCTATGTTTTTTGTGCGATTTGCTACCGAATAATTTTCGTTGAGCGCCTGTCTGGTATTTTCTATCGCCCGTCTGTAATCTTGCACGGTTCTGCTTTCGCGGTCTCCGAAAATCGTGAGATTTGTGTTTACTTCCGAGTTGATTTTCTCTATTGACTGCGAAATGCCCACGCGTAAAGCGAAAACAAAAATCAACGCAATTACAATAAGCATAATGGTCATCGGAATTAAAAAAGACACCATATATGCGCCCTGTATCTCCTTGCTTATGAGAAAATTCTCTCTTTTATACTTGCTCTTTGCCATTTTTTCCCTCCTCCGGATATTCTATTCTTTCGTGAAATATGCCTTTTAGCGCAGGCATAAAACTGTTTACTATATCGACTACCTCGCGGAAAGTCAGTCCGCATTCGTCTAATTGTCCTGAAATTACTATTTTCCGCACGTTGTCGTGTATCTTTTTTCGCAAATCCGACTCACTTTCTCCTTTTAGCGATTTTGACATCGCCTCTACTTTGTCGGCGAGCATAAGAATTGCGGTCTCTTTTGTCTGCGGTTTTTCGCCCGTATAGCTAAAATCTTCGAGTAAAACTTCCTCGTTTTCCTTTTTTGTTTCAAGCGCTTTTTGATAGAAAAAACCTGCCATACCCGTTCCGTGGTGCTGAATTACACCGTTTTTTATGACTTTCGGAATTCTGTAATCGTCTAATAATTCACAACCGTCTTTAATGTGGTTAATAAGAATTTTTGCACTGCGAAGCGGCGTAAGTTTATCGTGCGGGTTCTTTTTGTCTAATTGGTTCTCCGTAAAAAATATCGGATTTTTAATCTTGCCTATGTCGTGATAATAAGCAAGCACTCTGCAAAGAATAGGGCTTACTCCCGCCGCTTCCGCGCCTAGTTCCGCAAGGTTTCCGACAGCCAGACTGTGATTGAATGTGCCGGGAGCCTCTATTGCAAGGCGTTTGAGCAGGGGATTGCTCAAATCTGCGAGTTCCAAGAGCGAGGTTATCGTGGTAATTCCGAACATATATTCAAAAAGCGGGAGCACCAAATATACTATACCTACCGACAACAGCACGCTTAAAGAAGGCGCGAGTATTACGGAAAACAGGGTTTGCGACGAAAGTGTATTGCATATATAGTTAAGCATAAGTTGCGCTAAAATGTTTGCGACTACCATAAATATGATTAATGTTAGCAGATGTTTTCGGTAGCGAATTTTTTGCGCGAAATAGGCGACAAATCCGCCGACAAAAAGAATGCTGAGCGAAATAGGCGTGCTGAACTGCGTGATAAAAAGCATATAAACCGTAAAAAACAACGATAAAAGAAAGCTTATTCTTCTGCCGAAAAGAAGCGACGACAAAATAACCGCCGTAAATATAGGTCCCCAAGATACGATTAAGTCTATTCGTCCGTCTGCCATCTGTATGCCTGCGTTATGTTCGTAAAGCGTTCTTGCGGCGGTTTGCGTAAGTCGAATGAGTGCAAGCTGAATGGCGCAAATAATTGATACCGCCAAAAAGAATTTTTCTCTGTTTAAAAACTGCGGGGCGTAAGTTCCCGAATGAAAGACTACAATTACAACAAGCGCCGCCAAAAGAAGAAATATTATTGCCGTATCAACGATGGGTTTTATTCGGTTTGCCTCTTGTGCGCGTCCGACTTGTTCGTAGCGAAGCGCTTCCAATGCTCTTGCCGCGTCTTCCGTGACCAATTCGTGCGGGCGAATAATCGCTACGTCGCGCATAATCGTTCTTTTTACGGGATTTATTGCCGCAAACATATTTTCAAGGCGGGTTTCGTGATATTCCTGGTCGTAAATCAAGGTTGGCAATCCTACTCTTTGGGCGAGTGCGAGCATAGCCGCGCTTAATTCTCTCGACTGAACATTGTATCTTGTTCCCAAGTAGTTTGCCATTCTGAAATAAAACGCGTGTATGTTTTCGACGCTGTCTATGGGAACCGTTCTTACTTGCAGTTCGTCTCCTTCGCCGCTTACAATTTCAATAAATCCTCTCGGTGAAGAGATAAACGCTTCCCGTGTGTTGTATTCTCTTTGAAGTACCTCGCCGTTTTGGGGGGAAATCGCTACAATTCTGTTCAAAATACCTCTTTGTGCGGAGGCAAGCGCAATTTCTCTGAAATCCACAAGAATTTGAGGGTTTTGCAGGAATACGCGCGAAATCGGCAGAACTTCGTTGTTTTTGTAGTTCTTGGCGAGGTCTATTACGCTGTCAATTCTTGCTTCCATAGTGGAGAAAGCGGAGTATGCATAACGAAATGTCGGCAGAATTCTTTGGGCGACTCTGTCTCTTTCAGCCTGAATTTCTGCGTCTGTTTTCATTACATCGAACGGAAACGGAGCTATTATTAACTCTGCTGATATTTCACCTGCTTGTGGATACATATAAAGAACATCGCGCCTGCTGTACGGAAAAAATACCGCAAGCGCAACAAGAAAAATAAGCATCGCTTTGTAGTGATGTTTCATAAACGAACGAAACGAAAGTATGTCAAGGTCGGAAACTGCGAATTTTCCCGTTTTCCTCTTTTTTACCGGAGTTTGCATAATATATAATTATTGCTCGTTGTTTTCCAGTTGCTCTTCCAAGCGTATTCTTTCGAGTTTCGTGTCAAAAAGCGACCTTTCAGCCTGCTCTGCCTGCGCTTGACTTTCGGCAATTCGTATTCTTTGTTCTTCTGTAGGCGCTGTTGATGCGCCCGCGGTTCTGCCTGCTCCGCAAGCTGTCAAAGACAAGAAAAGCGCGCTGATTGCCAAGCATTTAATCAATCTAACCATTATTTACTCCCGACTTTACAGTCAATAAATTTGTAAATTTCCACACTAATATAATATATTGCCGAAAGTAAAAACGCTCAAATTTTTAATTTTCGGCAAAATTTCCCACTTTTACATCATATCCCTCGTGTATGCCTGCACCAGCGAACGTCGCATAGAAACAAGCGCCTGAGGGTCTGCAAACTCAATTAAAAGCTGCGTGTTAAAATAAAATGTTGCAAACGCTTCGCCTGACCGTTGTCTTTCCAACAGTTCAAGAATGTCGCCCATAATCTGCCGCACTCGTTGTTGTTGCGCACGCGAACTCGTTTCTTCCATTCTTCTTTGCACTGCGGCGATTTCAGGGTCGTCGTTGTTGTTTATTCTTCTGAAACTGTTCACCTGTGCCTTTACGTTTATAAAAAGCATCGGCGTTGCATTCAAAACAGCTTCCTGCGCGGGTCTGCCTCTGAATTTTCTGGATGCCGCCTCGTATCTTCCTGCGTTGAAAAGCGATTGCACTTCTTCCAAAAATCTGTCGCTTCGGACTTTTGCTTCCGCTTGTTTTTGTAGGTTGGAGTTGTGAGTTCGTACCGCTCGCCTGTTTCGATTTTCAAAGTGTGCGCGCGCTCTTTCTTCTTCCGCTCTTGCCGTCGCCTGAATGGAACTGGTTCTCTGTCTCATCATTTCGTTGAATGCACCGCCGCTTTCTTCGCTTGCCATATCGAATGAGCGAATGTTGCTCGCCTGATACTCCGTACGTTGCATTGTAGAGCCCGTCGCCGATATTATTGCACGGTCAATTCCCGCAATTCTGTCTCTGTTTACTCCCGCGGGCATCAGCACGGTGCGCAAAAATACGCTTGCTTCGTCAAATCGCCTTGCGTTAATGAGCGCGTGTCCGTGTTGAACGAGCGAGTCTTCTCTTCGGTCTATGCTTGTGGAAAGATTGTTAAGTTGCATTCTTGTGGAACTTACAAAATTTCGCGGCAAAAGCGCTGTTGCACCTTGCAAATCCACGACAAGTACTTCGATATGCCTGCGTGCTTCCAAGAGACGATTGTCTTTCACAATGCCGTTTAAGGTGTTTATGCGGGTTCCCAGATTTGCCTGCAGATAGTCCGCGTCTTTTTTCGCTTGGATTTGTCGCCGCCATCTTTCCAAATCAGTACTGCTTATGCGTAAAAAACGGCGATTTTCTACGGCATACAAAAATTCTACCTCTGCCTGCGCATAATTGTTTCGGTTGAAAGCATTTGTTATATCCGCAGTCAAATTGTGTGTTACACTTCTCATTTTTTGGTTTATTCTGTCGGCAAATTGATTGGTTGTTCGCGCGTCTATTGCGTCCATTCTGTTGTATAACTGCTGTAAATTGGCGAAATTCGGGCGCGGTTGCAAAAGCTCCCTGTTGAATAAATCGACCAATTCGTTTATTTGTTGCACTCTCGCATAGCGTTGTCTGAAACGCACTTCTTCTTCTTCGAGGGAGATTTGGGACTCCAATTCCGCAAGCCGCCACAGAATATATCGTCTGTTGGGGTCGGTTTCCGCCATTCTTCTGAGCTCCGTCGCAGTTTCTCTTGCGCTTCTTATTGCTCTTTCCTGAGTTAAGCCGCCGCCTTCGCGCGACGCCATTACGAACGCGTTAAATGCGCTCTGAACGGTGGTGTCAATAGCCTCTCTGCTTAAAAACTGGTTGTTTCCGGAGGCAAACGTTATGGAAAACATCAAAAAAACTACAAAAAAAATCTTTTGTCCCGTCATCTAACACTCCTTTTTTATAATTGATTATAAAAAAAACCGACGGTAATATAATTTTTTCCACACTTACATTTGGGAATATTGTATTTTTCAGTAAATAATTATTATTTTTTTGTAAAACAAGGAGAATTGTTATGAACGCAAAAGCGTCAAAAAACGCGAAGCAGGACAGAGGTGCGGCAACATCAGGTATGAGATGCGCAATATGCGGCGAAGAGAGAAAACCCGTAAGAATGATGGGACTCAACAAAAACACTATGGGTTATGAGTGCAAATGCGGACTTTTGACCAAATCACGCGCGCCGATTTCTATTTAATTCGTTGATTTTTGCTACATTTTAAGGGGAGCAGAGTAAATTTGCTCCTTTTTTTTGTTTTATTTTTGTAAAAAAACTGTAAATTCGCGCGTTTCTCTTGGCAGGAGTGCAGAAATATATTATTTTAACAGCGAGTTTTTTGGTTATTTAACTTTTTACTCTATTTTTGGGAGGTCTCTTTATGAGAAAATTGGTTGGTGTTTTAGTGTTATCGATGGTGTTTGCGGCGTACGCACACAATGACGGAGAAGAGCATTCGCACGATGAAATTGCGAATTTGGAAGCGCAGCAGGCGGCTCTTGCTCAACAAGTTGCAAATCTTGAGGCGCAACTTGCGAATTTGGCTCAACAGGCGGCAGTAGTTCCCGTTTCCGCAGTAGTAGAAGCGCCCGCGCCCGTTGCGGCGGCGCCAGCTTTCCCAAGAATTAGACACAGCGGAGGCGTAGGCTTTACTCCTCGTATGGAGACAATCGGAAGATGGGACGCGGACGGCAAAAAAGAAGACATTGCCGCCGACCCGAATTTCCGTCGTTTTATGTTCACTTGGCAATACAGATTGAGCGTTGCCGTAAACGAACAACTTGATTTGACTTTCCGCCTTACAGACCCGTCGGCGAACGCAGGATTTGAAGTTTTTGGTTCAGGTGTTGGCTCAGGCGCGACAAGTATGGATTTGGTTACGCCGAGATTGGCAAACGCTTCTTTCACTTGGAAACCTGCGAGCAATTTCCATTTTTCCGGCGGTTTGTTAGATGTTGCAAGCAACACAGCGCTTGACATTCATGCAACGTATGTAAGAAGAAATCCAACTATGAACTTCTTTAATACTTACGGCAATTCGCTTGCCGGATTTGATTTCTCATTTCCTGTAAATCCGACGACAAGATTGTTTGCAACCGTAGGTATTGCAGATAATCCGATGAGACAAACAGTGCAAGTCGGTGCAGAAGATACAATTGGCGCTCACAATAACGCAAGAATTATCCTTGGCGCGGACTTGGCTTTCAATGAAAGAAAAACTACAGTAAGACCTGCTCTAAACATAATTACAGCTGGCAGAACTTTGGACGGTGAAGGAAAAGAAGTTTCTAACGGAGCAGTTCTTTCACAAGGCGTTGATTTGGGCTTCCGCATTGCGCCTCAGTTTTCTTTGAACGCTAATGTAGGCGCGCTTCAGGATGTTGCAAGCGATTTTGACAAAAAAATCGTTATGGCTACAGGTGGAATTGAGCCCGTTATTACATTCGGCGGCGAAAACAACAGATTGTTTACAGCACGCGTAAGATATGCGCTTGAGGTTTTGTCTAACAATTCCGATAATGCGCCGAGCGATGAAAAAGCTGTTGTAAATTTCATTGACGCGCGTTTTGCGATTGCGGTTAATCCCAGATTGTCAATCACTCCTCGTTTTCGTCATTGGACGGGCAACGGAGTACACGGCGCAACCGCAGCTAACGGTGGTTGGTACAACAGAGCATTTGAAAATTACGGCGACGACAACGACATAAAAAGATCTTTCTCAAGATTTGAAATCGGCTTTGCGTCATCGTTCTGATTTGATATAATTCATCTTTAAGGTGATTTTGGGGCAGGTAGAAATACCTGTCCTTTTTTTGTTTTTGAAGTTATTTGCCGTTATTTTATGTTGACAAATGGTATTTTAGTATAAACAAAGGAGGTTTCTATGGAAGCGATAACGATAAAACCGAGCAAGACATCGGCGAAAATTAACAAAAGTATAATTATAACAAGAAATGTTAAGAATTACACAGACAAGGAAAGAGATAAGATTTTGCGGGGATTTTGTCATCCTGCAATACTCGGTAAAGGAAGGGTTTTAGGTGATATTGTTTCGCCGCTTTACAAGGAGATTGACGAGTGATAGTTCTTGACACGCATATTCTTTAAAAATAATTTTTATAAAAATTTTCACAAAATTTCACAAACCCCTTGATTTTTGCGTTGGCATTTATGTATTTTCCCCCCGTCTGTTAGATGAAATAACGGAAGAGTTAGTAGCTCAGCAGGTAGAGCAACGCCCTTTTAAGGCGTGGGTCGAGGGTTCGAATCCCTCCTGACTCATTTTCAATTAAAGAATAATCCAAATATGAAACTTAATCAAATATTTAAAGAACTTACAGCCGAACTGAAAAAAAATTCGGTGTGCGCTTCGGGAATTGCCGAAAGCGTCGATACTTTTTTAATTCACGATATATACGAAAGCGAAAAATCGCGTTTGTGCGTTGTTTTGGCGCAGGACAGCAAAAGCGCCGAGCGAATTTGCAACGAATTAAATTCGATTGAGGCGAATTCGGCGCTTCTTTTTCCGCAGGCTAACAATATTCCTTATAATATGCGCTCGGTCTTTGGTCCGACCCGCGAGCAAAGAATGGTGGTTTTGAACGATATTTTGGACGGAAACGCAAAAATTGTCGTTATGCCTTTTGCTACGATTTTTGAAAAGGTCGCCTCTCCCGAAAAATTGTTTAATTCCGTGCTGAGCGTTGCCGTCGGCGAGGATGTTTCGCCCGATATATTGGCGCAAAAACTTACAAACGCGGGATTTTCGCGCGAAAGTATGATTACCGCGCCCGGACAATATTCAAAACGCGGCGGGATTTTTGACATTTACGCTTTCGGACACGAAAATCCCATTCGCATAGAGTTTTGGGGCGATACTATCGACTCCATTCGCGAGTTTGACATATTTAAGCAACGCTCCATAAAGCCCGTAAGCAAGATAAACATTTTGCCGATGAAAGAATTTTCGCCGAGCGTGGAGGAACGCGACCTTGCTCTCGTCAAAATAAAAGAATACTGCGAAAAAGAGGGTATCGACAAAAAAAGCTACGATTTTATAGCGCATTCGTGGAGCGTTTTTAACGAAATCGACGGTTTGGAATGGTTTTCGCACTGGTTTGACCTCGAACAGGGAAGCATTTTTGACTATTTTCCCGAAAATTCGCTGATAATTCACAATGACGTTTTTGATTTGGAGCGGATTTTTGAGCGCGAAATCGGGAATTACGAAAACCATAAGGGGCGCGTTCCCGAAGTTGTTGCGCCGTTTGCGTCCAATCCTCAGGATTTGCTTGTCGATGTATCGCAAATTCGGCAAAAATTACAATTTCGACAGTGTTTTTTGAACCAAAAAAGCCCTTCTTTCCCGAATTTTACCTTTGATTTTGCTAATCAGCCACCTTTTTTAGGGGATTTTTCGCTTTTTGTCAATGACCTTAACTACAAATACGAAATGGGTTTTGACGTCAAAATTTTCGCCGAAAACGAGGGGCACGCAAACCGTCTCAGAGAAATGCTCGAAGAAAAACAGCTGAAAAAAATCCCGCCGATTGAAACGCTTTTTTTGCAAAACGGCTTTTTTTCGCTGAGCCAGAAAATTTATTGCTATTGCGACCGAAAAATATTTGACAGAGCGGCAAGCAAAAAAGTTGCTCAAAAACTTGCAAAACGCGCTTCTGCAGTTAATTTCGATACGCTTGAGCGAGGCGACATTGTGGTGCATATCGACCACGGAATAGGCAAATATTTGGGCGTGGACAAAGTAAAAGTCGGCGATTTCGAGCAGGATTGCCTTCTTATAGAATACCGCGACAAGGCGTTTTTGCGGGTGCCGATTATAGACTATTACAAAGTCCAAAAATACATAGGAAAAGACGGATTTGCGCCCGAATTATCGGTTTTGGGAAGTTCGGCGTGGCAAAAACGAAAAGAGCGCACCCGCGAACAACTGCAAGAAATGGCAGGAAAAATGGTGAAACTTTACGCAAAGCGCGAAGTAAACGACGGGCTTATTTGCGCCGCCGACAACAATTGGCAAAAAGAATTTGAAGCGTCCTTTGAATACGAGCCGACTGACGACCAAATTACCGTAATCGAGCAGATAAAAAAGGATTTGTGCGACAAAAAACCGATGGACAGATTAGTTTGCGGCGATGTGGGCTTCGGAAAAACCGAGGTTGCAATGCGGGCGGCGTTCAAAGCGGTTATGAGCGGTTTTCAGGTGGCGGTTTTGGCTCCCACAACGGTTTTGGCGGCGCAACACACAAAAACTTTTCGCGAAAGAATGGCGGAATTTCCCGTAAAAATCCAAGATTTGAGCCGCTTAACGGAAGGCAGAAGCGTGGGCGACATTAAAGACAGGGTCGCAAAAGGCGAAATCGACATATTGGTAGGCACGCACAAAATTTTGGCAAAAGACGTTGAATTTAAGAATTTGGGCTTGCTTATAATCGACGAAGAACAGCGTTTCGGCGTAAAACAAAAGGATAGTTTCACAAATTTTCGGCATTCCATAAACGTTTTGTCGATGAGCGCAACCCCAATTCCGCGCACTCTGCACATGTCGATGGCGGGAATTCGTGATTTGTCGCTGATAAACACTCCCCCGCGAAACCGCCACTCCATAGAGACAAAAATCGCCCAATCTCACGACGATTTAATAAAATCCGCGCTCGAAAACGAACTTGAACGTGGAGGGCAGGCGTTTGTAGTGATGAACAGAATAGAGGGGCTTACGGAATTGTATCTGCGTATCGAAAACCTTGTACCAAACGCCAAAATCGCCATTGCTCACGGGCAAATGGAGGGCGAAAAAATCGACAAAATTATGGAAAAATTTGTCGCGGGGCAATACGACATCCTTGTTTGCACAACGATAATCGAAAATGGCATAGATATTTCCAACGCCAACACAATAATTGTGGAAGACGCGGATAAATTGGGGCTTTCGCAGTTGTATCAGCTTAGAGGCAGGGTCGGAAGAAGCGCGCAACAGGCATTTGCCTACTTTTTGGTAAAAGATTTCCGAAAAGTAAAAGAAGATTCGATGAAACGTCTCAAAGCGCTCGAACAATACACCGACTTGGGAAGCGGATTTCAGCTTGCAATGCGTGATTTGGAACTTCGGGGTGCGGGAAACTTGCTTGGCACCGACCAAAGCGGCTCAATTTCGGCGGTCGGTTTTGAACTTTACTGCCAGCTTCTCAAAGAAGAAATTACGCGCCTGAACAACCTTAACAGCGAAACGGAACAGGCAATCGATACCCAAATGCGCATAAAAATTCACGGCTATTTCCCCTCCGATTACGTCGCCGACACTTCGCTTCAGATTATGCTTTATCAAAAATGCACATCTGCAAAAACGATTGAAGAATTGGGCGATTTTGAGGCGGAAATTACCGATAGATTTGGCGCGTATCCCGAGCCCGTCGGAGAACTTTTGCTTTTTATGAGCATAAAAATTCTCGCGGGGATTCTGAGCGTAAAAGATTTGGCATTGGAGGCAAATGCTTTAACATTAACCCTCGGCGGCGAAAGCGAAAAACAGGCAAAATCGTGCTCGCAATTTATGGCGGTCGAAGAGGCTAAATTCACCCTTGATTACGGCGAGCAAATAAAACTAAAATGCAAAATCTCACAAGGCGAACCTATGGAGCAGGCACGGGCTGTTATGGGAGTGCTTGTGAAGGCGAAAAGCCATCCCGTCGGCGGATGATGTCGCCACTTGCGAACTTTATCTCATCGCCAATATATTACTCGCTCTTTTTTCTTGGGCATCTCTCATCATAGACGCTATCCAAAGTATTGCATAAACACCTGCAATAAAGGTGATTGTCATCAATATCGCATTCATTTTTTACCTCCTTGTCTATCTTCTTTATTAAACAATATAATACCTACGCCAAAACATAACAATGCGCAAAATACAGCTACAAAGAACCCGAGTCCGCCTGAAATCTCGACAAGCCCTTTATACAATTCTATTAAAACTGCGCCTGTAAATATGAATTTACCTATATCAAGAAAAAGATCTCCTGCTTTTTCTCTTGCTTTTTCTGTAATCTTTAAAAATGCCAATTCTTTTATCCTTTCTTTTTACAGTATTCTCCATAAATATACTATATTTTCACACAAAAATGTTATTTTTTCTTTTTATCCGCATACAGTATCATAAACAGTGCCAACATTGAAACTGCCATACCCAAAAAGTAGGTGAATTCAAAGGTTTCGCGTAGTATCAAAAATGCAAAAAATGCCGCTAAAACGGGCTTTAGGAAAAAGATACTGCTTCCCGCGGCGACCGATACTCGTTTGAGCGCGTAAAAGAAGCAAAAATAGCCGACCGCGGTTGCCCCGAATACAAGATACGCTATTATGGAAATTGAGCGAACGTCGCGTGGAAAATCCCAATCTTGCACGAACGGTATCATAAAAATTCCACAGAGAATAAACACTAAAGAAGTAATCGAAATCGACGAATATTTTGACACCAGTTTTTTGCTTATGGCGACATAAAGTCCGAAAAACACTGCCGAAATCAGCAATAAAACGCTTGCGTAATTCTGCGAAAAGTCGGGGATTGTAAATCCGTGCGTGGAAACGTAAACTCCTGCAATTCCGAGAGTTAGCCCTGTTAAAATCAGCGGAGAAATTTTTTCTTTAAGTAAAATATGCGCAAAAAGCACGGCGAAAGCCGGGTTTAAGCAGAAAATAAGCGCCGAACTGCTTGCAGGCATAAGCGGTACGCCTTTGTGATACGGATAAAAAGCCGCCCAAATCGAAAAAGCGCAAAAAAGTAGCGTGAAAATCTCTCTGCGCGAAAGTTTTCGTAAATCTATCTTGCAGAACGGAAGCATAACAAGTCCCGCAATCAAAAAACGGCTCGACGCAAGTAAAATAGGATCGAAAGTATTGCCCAAAAGTATAACGGCAACCTCGATAGTGCTGAATAATATCAGCGTGATTGTTAATGCGGCGTATTTCAATTATGCTACGCTAACTTTTGGCATTCTTGGGAATTTTTCATCAAGAAGTACCGCTGCCCACATTATTACAAGCGACGGAACAGCTACCGCCAACATTATAGTAGATAAATCCATTACAAGCCTCCTTTCCTGTAAAATATGATGCCGGAAAACAATGCAACAATAATTCCGGTGATACTAATCGCAAGTATTTCATTGCTTATGCCTGTCGCGCCTTTTAAGATGTATTCGGCAAATAATGCTACAGACAACGCCATAAACAGACCAAATGAACAATCTCCAAGCTTTTCCGGCAGGCGTTTCTTGTCCTTTTCCTTTATTACAATTTCGTCAACAACTTTGACAAGCGCAATCTTTCTTTTCCTAATATTCCTCATTTATTCTCCTTTGCGTTATAAATATACTATATTTTCACTAAAAGCGTCGCGTTTTATCTGAAATATATCAAAATTGCTGTGCAAAGTACTTTTTTTCGCTATTTTGTTGTGCGCTGATGTATATTTGGCGCGGGAAAAAGTTTTTTTGCTGTTAGCGGCGTGGTTTTTGTTTGGGAAATACGGCGAAAAATTCTGTTCTTTAAAGCAAAATTGTCCGACGGCGAAGTTGTTGATATTGAAATGCAAGTTCGCAATGTTCCGGAGCTTTTTTCGCGGATTTCTTATTATTCGGCTAAAATGCTGACCGACCAAATAGGCAGCGGCGGCAGATATTCGAGCATAAAACCGGTTATTTCTATAATAGTTGTAGAAGAAACGCTTATATCCAAATCCGAGAAGTGTCATAATGTATTTTCTATGTTGGAAGAAGAAGAGTTGTTTCGGTTTAACGACTTGCAGGAAATCCACGTTTTGGATTTGTCCAGAATAGAGAAAGAGAACGACGAAAAACTTTCCGATTGGCTTGAATTTATCAATTCGGAAGAAGAGGAGGATTTTGTGAAAGTAGCAAAAAGAAACCCTGTGATAAATGAAGCGTTCAACGAGTTGAAGGTGTTGAGCGCCGATAAAGAGCAGCGAATCCGCTATGAAGCGCGCCTTAAAATGCAGCGCGACATTTGGTCGTTTGAGGACGCGGCGAGGAGAGAGGGCGAGCAAAGAAGAACTATAGAGATTTTTGAATGCTTGGAAAAGGGTGTTTCTTTAGAAGAAGCAAAAAAGAAGTTTCTCTTGAGAGAAAAAGTATGATAGAAAACGAAACGATAAACGCTTTGCGCGAATCTTTGAAAGTGTTGCCTGCTAATGAAGAGCAACGAATACGCTATGAGGCGCGCTTGAAAATGCAGCGCGACATTTGGTCGTTTGAGGACGCGGCGAGGAGAGAAAGAACGCTCGAAATCGTTAAACTCCTAAAAAGGGGACATTCTGTAGATGAAATAGAGAGAGCGTTTCTTTCGAGAGAAAAAGCAACTTAGACCTTGCGTGGTAAAATGGAAACAATTATCGCAGGTTTGGCGACGGCTGTCGTAATGGGCTTTTTTGCTTTTCGCGGAATGGCAAAGAACGGATGATAGAAAACGAAACGACTACATTTGCTTAACGTTTTTTTTCTCCTTCACCATAATATACTGTGTTTCACAGCAAAAGGGTCAAATTTTATCTGAAAACATGTTTCTATTTCGGTCGGCGATTTTGGCGAAAGATTTTTCGCCCCTACGTAGTCTGCGCGCAGAATTATAAACAGTGGGTAAAAGAAGTAAGGATAACCGAACGCGGTTGCTCGGAGCAGAAAATAGGTCGCAAACGAAATTGAACGGGCTTCGCGTGAAAAATCTCGGTCTTGCACGAACGGCAACCTCGATAGTGCTGAATAATATCAGCGTGATTGTTAATGCGGCATATTTCAACATACTGTTTAGTTATGCATATCTAACGCGCGGTCTTTTGCCGTCCATATTTACCGCTATGAACGCGATTATCATTGCCGGAATCATCACCATAGCAAACACAGTGCTTAATCCACCTTCCATTACAGACCTCCTCTTTTATACATAAATACAGCAAAAATGAAAACGGCAGAAGCAGCCAAAGCTCCTTGTGCAACATACTCGCTTGCTTCTCCTTTAACTACAAATTCGGCAAACAATGCCGCCACCATAACTACAAACGCATTAGAGAACATATCGCCCATTTTCTTTGGTAAATTGTCCGTGTCGTTGTTGCGTTCTACTGTCTTTCTTTTCCTAATATTCCTCATTTATTCTCCTTTGCGTTATAAATATACTATATTTTCACTAAAAGCGTCGCGTTTTATCTGAAATATATCAAAATTGCTGTACAAAGTACTTTTTTTCGCTATTTTGTTGCGCGCTGATGTATATTTGGCGCGGGAAAAAGTTTTTTTGCTGTTAGCGGCGTGGTTTTTGTTTGGGAAATACGGCGAAAAATTCTGTTCTTTTTAGGGCTTAAAAAAAGAAAAAATTAAAAATGAGGTTGTGTGTTTTGAAACATTTAAAAGAAAATAGTTTTGAAAACGACGGTTTGCCTAAAATACTTCCGCCGAAAAAGGATATTGTCTTCAAGGCGATTTTCGGCGACGAACGCAATATTGACGTATTAAGGGAGTTTTTGGAAGCTGTTATCGGCAAGCGAATAAAAAATCTTCGTCTGCTTGACCCCATAAATAAACAAAGAAGCGAAGATGACAAGTTGAGCATTTTAGACGTAAAAGCGGAATTGGCAAACGGTGAACTTGTTAATATTGAAATGCAAGCCCGCAATACACCCGATTTGCGTTCCAGGATTTCGTATTATTCGGGCAGGTCGCTTGTAGATCAAATGGGTGTGGGCGACGATTATTCTAAATTAAAGCCGGTAATTTCAATAAATGTTTTAGAAAAAACGCTTTTTAAGAAATCAAAGAAGTGCCACAATATATTTTCTATGTTTGAAGAAGACGAGCGTTTTCGGTTTAATGACTTGCAAATAATCCACGTGTTAGATTTGTCGAGAATAAATCTTGAAAAAAACGAAACGCTTTCCGATTGGTTAAGTTTTATCAATTCCGAAGAAGAGGAGGATTTTGTTATGGTCGCGCAAAAAAATAAAGCTATAAATACAGCGTTTGATTACCTGAAAATAATGAGCGCCGATAAAGAGCAAAGAATGCTTTACGAGGCTCGTCTTAAAATGCAACGCGACGCTCAGTCGTTTGAAAACGCGGCAAGGCAAGAAGGCGAAAGAAAAGGCAGGCGAGAGGGAAGAATAGAAGGTAAAATAGAAGGCAAAATAGAAGGCAAAATAGAAGGCAAAATAGAAGGCATGCAAGAAATGCTTGCTTTTCTTAAAAGCGGGCGTTCTCTCGAAGAAGCTCAGAAAAAATTTCTTTCGAGAGAAAAAGTATGATAGAAAACGAAACGATAGTCGCTTTACGCGAATCTTTGAAAGTGTTGCCTACCAATGAAGAAGAGAGAATACGCTATGAGGCGCGCTTGAAAATGCAACGCGATATTTGGTCGTTTGAGGATGCGGCAAGAAAAGCAGGGGAAAGAAAAGGTAGACGAGAAGGTATAAGAGAAGCGGAACGAGAAATAATGCTCGAAATTATAAAATTCTTGGAAGCAGGACATTCTTTCGAAGAAGCAAAAAAGAAAATTCTCGCGAAGAAAAGAAAATGACTGTGATACAATTGAAAATGGGAAAATAAATTTTTTTTAAATAAAAGGGGATATTAAATTATGGTTGCAAGATTGTTAAGGGGACGTGTGTGCCTCGGCGGTTTTGGGGCGAAGTTTGTGTTGATTGTGTTTTTGGCGATGGTGTCGTCAGTTTTTGGGCAGGTAGGTTGCGGAAACGGTTGTGTCGTGGGGGCTTGTCAACCTGTTTTTCCGGCGAACACTCAAACGTTAATGGGTGGGGTAAATCGTCCTACCACATTGCGTACTTGTGATTTTATGCCTTTTCCTACTGCTACCGGCGGCGTAGTACGCCTTTATGATTTTCCGATGTTTGACGCTGCTTTTTTAAATCAACACACTTTTTATGCTCGTAGTCATATGGAAATTCGTCGAGCCGGAGGATTTGCTGATTTTGTTACCCCTCCAAGCGGGAAAGTAGGGGCTGCTAATACAGTTCGGTTGAATGGCACATCCGGAACTTTTAGAAGTATGAATATGGACGGGCAACGTAATCCCGGCGGTGCTTATTTGCAGAGTATTTTGGAAGGTGTTGGTGCTACCGGTAATACAATAACTGTTGTTGGACAACAACAGTCGGTGGATGGCATCGGTCTTTTGTTTCCGTCTTCTTTAAGTTGGGGGCGGCGTGATGCTCAGCCTACTCTTAGTGCAGGCGATGGCGGCACTGTTTTGCGGGCGTCGGGTATTGAGCCTGAGCCTGTGGTTGGCACTGCGCTTGCCGGAAGTGTTTATGGCTTTAATCTGCCAAAATTTCCCGATCTCCGCAATTTTGACTTTGCTTCCGGCGGGAATAGTCTCGGCACAGTCGGTGGGAGTGGTTCCGGCGTAATTTCAAGTAATCGTGCACAAGCCAACCCTCTGCTTCCCGGACGTTATGCTTCAATAACAGTTGTTTCAGGTGAGGTTCTTCATATGAGTGCCGGTACTTATTTTATTGATGGCAATATAGATTTGGGTAATGGAAGTGCTATTAGGTTGCTTCCCAATGATGGTAGCTTTAGAACAGTAATTTACGTTGGCGGAAATGTGACCTTTACTGGGTTAACAGGTCAAGGCAACACACGGAATGGCGCATTGTTTGCGCCCATCGGGGGAGTGTTTTTAAGTGGACCGAACTTTGCTGACAGTCTTAGTTTGGGGACAAGTCATGGACTGGGTAATCCTCCAAGTACTGACCCATGGTTTTTTTATAATCCGGATAACAGCACACGAGATCAGAATATAACAGATGCGTTAGGGCAAGTTTTAATTGTAATGGTCGGTTCGAGTAGCAACCAAAGACCGAGGTTCGAAATGGCTAATGGCTCCGTTTTCGTTGGCTCTGTTTTAAATCCGTTTGGGTATGTGCTTTTGGGTGGTAATACTAATCCTAGTAATGCTACAAGTTTTACACCGGCTTTTTTGTTTGGGCGAATATGGGCGGATATGATAGATATTTTTAATTACGACTTCAGGACTGCGGCGAGAATTACACCGCCTAATATCATAGAGGGAAATCTAACTTTTTTAACGGGAACTGACGCTCGATTTGTTATGACCGATCGAGTAATAACAGAAAGCGGGTTTTCTCCAGAGCGACCCGGAACAGGCAGAAGTAGGTCTGTTCCTATCCAGTTGAGTATAGATAATATTGAGGAAGGTTTTACTCTTGATATAACCTATACGATTGTCCCCGGAACACCGGACAACGAATTAACTGCACGTATTGTTGAGGGAACAAGCAATACGGCACACGCTTGGGTCGCTACCGGACATATGTCAAGAACAGTGAATTTCACTCATCAAAATGATGATGGACGACAAACATTAAATTTGTTTGATTTGAACATTGTTGATAATGACATTTACGATGGCGATAAAACTTTTAGGGTTAATGTTGTAGCGACACCTCGTTGGACTAGTGATGCGAATGATGAGCCGTTTTGGTTTCCTATATTTGACGGAAACGATATCTTTACCATCACCGACGACGACCCACCATATATAATTGTGCGTTATTCTGATACAGAAGTAGGAAGCGCGACTGAGGTTAACAGAAATTTCGACGCACAGAACCCCGCTACTACAGGTGGAAGTAGAGGCGGAGTATGGGGTAATCCGCTTATGCAGTTTCGTGTTGTTTTAAATGACGGAATTTATACTACCGTGCCGCCGTCGTGGGCGACGTTTCCGATTGCTACTATCGAGGCGACGCCAAATATCAGCGGCGTTATTTTTGCTGCTTCCGACATAACGTCAGCAGGTGTATTCTCTGTAGATAGGGCGGGGAGCAGTATTGCAAATCTTGACTATGAAACAGTAAATCACAGAAACCTTACCTTGACGGCAACTGTTGCCGGCGCTACTTTTATGGGCGACGGAATACCTTTCCGCTTGATGCCGCATAATGACAATCGGGCTGAGGTTTCGCAACTGCTTCCTACTGTTGGTGATCTTCAAGCTGGTTTAATTTATGTCCTCGAAGGCGTAAACGACACTACTATTTATATAACAGTAGACGGTACTGACGGAGGCGTAGTTGCAAGCGACTACTTTACTTACAACGACATAGATATGCCTGCAAATCTTAACCGTCTTTTGGTAAGAGGTTTTGCCAGAGGTGCTGCCGCGCCTACAAATACATATCCGGGCACAGTTCCTGCAGACGTTGCTACTTTGACTACTCCGGGAATGGCTACAATAAGCGTAAGTCCTAATCGTCGGGGGTTCATATATAATCACGCACCCGCGATATTGACAGGTTCAAACACTGAACCAGATGACTTTTTTGTGTTGGTCAGAGATACAGCTGATTATGCTGGTTATGCAGGTATTCTTCCTACAGATCATCAAAGTGGACATTTTGATTTTTGGATAGAGGTTGAAGTAAATATTACTGCGCAGGACAACCATCCCCTTGAGCCGAATGGCGGCTGGGCGAGCGGTTTGCCGGCATTGACTTATTCATTGTTTGAGAATGACGAAATCACAATTGATATGAGCAGGCATTTTAAAGATTTGGACGGGAATAATGGTTTTGGCGGTTGGGAGGTTTTGTCTGCGACTGCTGCAAGCGCAGGCGGACGAGTTTTGGCGGAGCCGAGGATTAATCAGCCTAAAACCTTTATGTATAATAGTCTTCCGAATGTAGAAATCTTTGAAGATGTTGTAACTTATGTTCTCAGAGGAACGAGAGGTCGTTTGACAGATTTGCCTGTATTTGTTCCTAATGCTACTACTCTCGGTCATTTTGCTTCTCCCACAAGTGATGATAGTCTTTACGTAAGAGGCACTATCGATATACGAATTCGTCCGATAAATGATATTCAACTAGATGCGCGTAATGCTACATTTAATATTGCCGAAGGACAAATACTGACGGGTAATTTCGTGGAAATTGCGTTGAGAGCGTTGATTGTCGGTGAAAACGGAAGCGGAAGTGATATTATTCCCGTTGCTCTTGTAGAAAATAATGCGGTTCCGAATTTTGGAACAATAAGACCTGATTTTGGAACAACAAGACCTGAAAGAGAAAATGACTTCGGCGGAACAAATGCTTTCTTGGCGCCTAACCCGCGGATTGATTTAAATCCGGGCAATGCCAGTATTCTTTTCGCCGGACAGCAAGTTGTACCTAATCAAGTTGTACCTGATAATGAATTCCGTTTTACTGCAATAGTACCGGGTGTTTACACGCTCACTTACACTATTCAGGATGATTTCTTCCCGAACTTTGATTTGTGGCTACCTACTTGGAGAAATTTGCTTTGGGATGCGGGTGCTGCGACGGAACCTGAGGTCATACCCGGTTGGTGGACAAATGGAACGGATAGACGTAGATACGCTCGTCCTGCAGAGCTTTCAGACAACGACTGGAATGATTTGAACGCTCGAATAAACCGTCGCTTTACTACAGAGCTTAGGACAGGGACAATTACTATAAATGTAATGGCGGGAAATACTAATGCTCCGCAAGTTGTCGAAGCGGACAATTACAACATAGTTCGTTTGTCGACGCCTGTGCTTGAAAACGAAACGCTTCCGATAACTCTTAACGTAAGAGACGCGGATTTTGCGAAAAATCTCGGCGGCTCTCTTGGTTTGCTTGTCGGTATGGCGTTGACGCCTCCGGAACAACTTACGATTACATTTGTCGGAAGAGGAAATCGCGGAACGGCGACATTGACGAGCGCTACTAACGGCTCGGTTGCTCCAAATGCAAACGGCGGAACAGCGACGCTTACCAATGACGGAACGATTACCTTTAACTATGTTCACGGGGGCGATGTTCGCACAGAAGGACCATTCGTTGATACGATAACCATAAATGTCAGAGACAATGCACAGCCGACATATCATTCGATTAATGTTCGGGTTATTGTTAACATATTGCCGATAAACGATAACGCGCCCACTGCGACAGGCGGTACAATGACTCTTGATATAGGTAGGGAAATTGGTTTTCAACCGACTGTTGCAAGAGCAGGTGATGGACTTGCTATAACTGCTGACTATGACATAGATGAATGGAGCAATAATGCGTCGGCTCCTCTTTCGCGACGTGCTTCTGTTAGATTGGCAAGAGAAACGGCGCAGGTGTGGTACGCTCATCCGCAAGGGCACGTTGAACTTCGTACGGGAACAGGTCTTGGTACGCCAACGGGTGTATATGTCGCAATTCAGCAATTTCCGGACAACCGTCTGAGTGGAGAATTCGGCAATATTACAGTAATAGCGCCGCACGGAATTATGCCGATACAGAACGCTTGGTTTGAGTACGTAATTACTGATACCATTACTTGGGAAGAGTTAACTGCGGCAGTAAACGACGCAATTTCTTCAACAACTCCGACAAATGAATCGCGTTTGTCGCCTGTGGGACATAGTGGTACGGCGACAGGTAGAATTTACGTAAATCTTAATGTAAACGCAGCCGACCTTATAAACGGAACACGTGATGGTACGGTTGCATTGGACATTAAAGATGCAGCGACTGCAACGGCATTGACAAGCGCTTCGCCGAGGGGCGGAACTCCCGCTTCGGGCGTTGCTCTCAATAATTTGCTTTCGGGCGTGGGTACAACGGAAAACAGCCGTATTGCGGCAAACAGAGTTGTATTTACAGCTATCCCTACTGCTACTGTTGCGCAACTTTGGGCTGTTCCTGCAAATGCGCAAGGCGAATCCGTCGGAACGCTGAGACAGGTTGTTCAGAACGATATAACAAACGCTGTTCGTTTTACGGGCACGTTTGAATACAGACATCTTGGTATAGCAAGAACAAATGCCGGCGCGGCATTCTCTTACAGAGGAGTGCTTCCGACTGAAATCAGAAACGTTGCGAACCAAGAAGTATTGGGAGCGGCGATAGAAGTTGATGTCGCAGTTTATGCACAAAACAACAGCCGTCCGAGGATAGACGGCAGAGCGTCAACACTTGCAATCGGCGACGAAAGAAGCGGTTTTGGTGTAGGTAATCAAGGAACTGTTGTAAATATTCTTGCAGATGTAACCCAAGGTATGACAGACGACGACGATAATTGGGGTGGGAGAGTTCCTGCCGATCGATTGACAAGTGAATTTAGAGTAGCAGGTCTTTTGATAAGAGAAGGCGCGACAGACAAACTTGTAGATTCGGTTATTGTCAGGAGAAACGGCGACCTTGTTCAGTGGACAGGAAGTAATTTTAATGCGGCAACAGACTCAATTACCGTCAGACGTGCAATTGGCTCCGACGGCGGAGGTTGGGAGAAAAATATAGTGCTGAGCCATCACGCCGAAGTGGGTAATGGTTCGGGCAACGTTAAACGCATTGACTTTGCTACAGCTAACGGACTTGGAATCGGCGTGATTGTTACGGATTTGACCGGAAAAACGCTTTTTGACGGAACTCCCGAAGCAAATACGCTTGTAAATGTAAGCAATTTTAGTTATAACGAGGCTACAAGAACTTGGAGCGGAGCTTATCCTGCGGATAACGGAGTCGGCGGCAGATTGAATGTACACAGAGCTAACCCTGTTGTTGTTCCTGTGGCTATCGAGGTCAGAAACGTGAATAATTTCAGACCGGAGTTGAATTTCAATGTAAATACGACAAACGGTTTGACTACGACTGATTACAGAGGTCAAACAAACATTGACACCATTGTAGTAAGAAGCAGAAGTACAGAGAGACGTCATTTGGGGCAGAATTTCAATGTAGCAGGTCAGGATTATACTTATCTTGTCTATTACGGTCCTAACACGGAGCCTCGTAATTTTGTAACAGGTTATGTGTTTGTTGACAGAGATTTGGACGGAGACAACATTGTATATCGAAATATCAGTAATATCCAAAAAGCTGACGGCGATTATATGGGCAATATGGCAGGTGTATTCAGCTTTGACGCCAACAATTTTGTTGTTAATGCCGCAAGTATTGATGCTTCTTGGACGGGAACAGTCGATTATGAAGCCTACGACGGAGTTCACGTTGTTCAAGGCAGAGTATTTGTTAAAATTGTTAACGACGAGGGCTTTAGCCCGACAACGGTTTCAGGCGAAATGACCGTAAACGAAGGCGGCAGAGTAAGTGCATTTAACGAGATAGCTTCGCGGGACGGTTTTATTACGGAGGAAACCAACCGGTTGCTTTATCTTGTAAAAACAACAACTGCGATTGGTTGGAATTATAATGCCGATAGAGTAATATTTACCCAGCGTCCCGAAAGAGGACATTTGTGGGCGACTCCTGTCGGCGGAACTCTCAGACAGGTTGTACAAAATGATATTATAAACGGAACGTTATTTGACGGTTCGGCTGAGTTCAGATACTATCACATTAACGGTGATAATGTCGGTTATACTTCGCAAGAAATTGCGGCGATGTTCTCAGATCGTTTCAGATTTATTCCCGTATTGCCTGTAGAGAACGGAAGTTTTGAAGGAACGGAAACAGAAGTGAGCATCGTCATAAACCCGCGCAACAACAACGCGCCGATAATTGACGACAAGAGCGTCAGCAACCTTGGCGTTCTTCGCGAAGGCGTTTCTGCCATAGAATTTGCAGTTCTCAGAAATAACGACGGCGCTCCTTCAGGCTCAATACTTGACGTAGCCGGCAACAGAGGCAATACAGACTTTGACTTTGGCACTTGGTTTGAGATACAAAACACGACAAACAACGTAAGAGTTGTGGGAATCAGGCAAGGCATCGACATTGCAACAAGCACTGTGATAGCAGATTGGCAAACTCGTTTTGCTCATCCGATAAGTGGAGCGGAAGCAACGATTACGGCAACTCGTGCAAGCGATACCACAATCAGTGTAGGATTTACGGGCGAACTCAGACAAGCAACCGACATTTGGGCGCATATCAGATTTGACGTAATTGACCCGACGCCTTATTGTGATAGAAATCAGTTGACCAATGACGGAGAGAATGGTGCGGAAAACAGGATACATCCGGTTGTGGCGAACTTCTATTTGCGTATAACTCCGCAAAATGACCACGCACCGACAAAGCCGATGTATGATGACGGCGGAACGATGAGAATGCGTAGCGACAGTGTGTTTCTGGCGTTTAACGGACTTGGTGGCGAAAACGCGGTAATAGTGCCGGTGATGACGCAAAATTTGACAGCTTCGGTCGACGGTGTTGTTGGCGTGCCGATGGGTACTCCTCGTAGCGTTGTTCGCACTTATTTGCCGACGGATGCCGACGGCGACAGATTGTCATTGGTGGCTGGAAGCATACCCGGTATCGGCGAAGTCGGCGGTATCAGTTCGGTTTACGGCGGAAAAATTACGGCGGAGATTGTCGGTCAAAATATTTTGGTAAACGCTGACGAAATTGCCCAATTTACATTTGGACCGAGCGACAGAATTATTATTGATGGTCGCACTCTTCTTGCTAAAAGAGAGACGATAATATACCAGATAACGGATCGTGCTCCGGACGGAATAACGCAAGCGACTTACGGCGCGTCAAGAACCGTAACTTGCACGCTTCATATTTTCGTAGTGGCAAATCCGAGACCTGATATTAGCGCTTTGCCTAATAACGGAGTGGGAACTTGGAGATTAAACGAAGGTGCGCGCGGCGACATATTTAGTTTTGTTGATGCAAATTCTGCTGATACAAGGCATATATCCGCAAGCGAATTTAATGAAACCGACCCGTCCGTCGCAACAGCAGACGATACGCTCTCTTCAATAACCGACTTGTTTGAATTTGTTGACAGATTGGTTATTTGGGAAACAGCGGCTAACTCGGGAACCCTTGTGCAAAACGGCGAACTTTGGGGCAGATTGTCCACAATGGCGTCTGATGCTGATATTGTAGAACTTGGTTCGCTGGGTGAGCATTTTACCGAAACTCAACTCGGTGGGTCGGGTATTCGCGGTGTAGTAGTTGCAGGTGGAGCAGTCGGAGCGTTGGAGTATAGACATGACGGCGGCGAGGTTCACAGAGACGGATTTTCGTTTAACGTTATGTTGCCGGAAGAGTTCGGTTCGCTTATGAGCACATCCGACGATGGAAGAATTTTGCGAAACGGAACTATGAACATTGTTCTTAACCCGCGTAATAACAACAGACCTTTGGGCGGTAATCTTCTTTCAAGTTCAATAATTATCGAGCAAAGACTTGGCGGAACGGCAAGTGTAAGAACTCTTCACCCGGACGAAATAGCCGGTGATGACGACCAGCCGTCCGATGAGAATTTTGTGAAAATTCCGTCGCCTGCAATGGCTGCAACATTGCCAAGACCGGGTGAGTTCGGACTTGCTACGACAAACGCGCTTTTCTTCTCGTCTATGGCGCAAACACCTGAGCATGCAGGGCGTATAACATTAGCGCCTTATTATCCTAATGGTGATACAATCGGTGTTGTATATACATATACGGGTGCTTTATGGTTGCCGGATTTGGAAGCAACAAGCGGTAATTTTGAAGATATTGTCTTTATACAGGTAATGGACTCTACTTCTTATTCTGTGCCTTTTGACCTTACAAATGTTGCAGACCGAACAGACGACCGGCTCACTCTTAACGGAACAGGAAACAAAAACTACATAGGATTCCTTTGGGATACATTGCGAATAACTATTGTTCCCGAAAATAACCGCGGTGCGTTTATTGACGGAAGCAGAGACAATGTAGAAGATGGTACTGTTGTTGATGAGGCAACGCATACGGTAAGCGCAACACTTATGCCTATCTATGTTCCCGAAAATGGTGAAGTTCGCGCTGACGAAGGAATAACGACTAACCACGGAGGCACTTGGTTTGGCGGTGTAGTTAGCGCTATTCCGCTTAAGAATAGGGATGTTGCTCTTGACAGCGCCAGACAGGTTATTTTGGCAGACGGCGCAATTTGGACAACTGGTACCGCTCTAAGCGATGTCTCACATTTCCTTGACGAAAACGGCGATGAATTATTCTTTGTCGTATCTCAGGAGGGAGAGTTCGGAGAAGTTGAATTGCTCGGACAAAACGGAACGTTTATGTACACGCATAACCCCGAAAGAGTTCGCGGCATAGACGCATCTTTTGTCGATACGGTGAAAATCGAAATAAGAGACAGACTAGACCGTACCGGATTTAATACCGTGGTAACTATTCCTGTTCGCATAGTTCCCCGCAAGGACGAAGCGACGACATTCGGTACAGACGCGCAGAGAACAATCTCCGTCGTGGAAAATAACGAAGCGGCGCCTATTTACTTTATCCGCGATTTGGTGCGCACAAACGACAGATGGCCTCTTAGAGAAGATATGACCGCTTGCGAGAATATTCCTGCTACAACACAAGGATATGACCGCGCGCAAGAGCTTATTGATTGGTATATGGCTGTCGGCGATATGCGCGACTTTGATGAAGTAGAGATTGCTCTTGTAGCATTCGGTGCAACCAGACCGACCATTACAGCTGACTCTGTGGCGTGGTTTAACGCTCTTGCGAACAGAACGCTTTTGGAAGGATTGGATGCCAACGGTGAGATAAACCGTCGTGTGGCAATAGACAATGATTCAAACATTGTTTATGAAAGCATTCGCGTTCAGGACAGCAGAAACCCGATAACAGAAGACACGGTTTGGGTTGCAATTAAGTCCACAAACTGGATTGACTGCAACAATTCTCGTATTACCTTGGCGCCGATTTTCGTGGATATTACAGGCGTTGCTCCGAGAGCGCAAAATCACGAAATGCTTGTGAACGAAGGCGAAGAGCAAACGTGGTTGCACTTGTTTAATACTGAGGGTGATCCGTCAAGCGGACTTGCGGCGAGATACAGATCTGTAAAAGGTCAAAGTTCTAACGCAGATTTCCCTTACGGTATCAACCTTTATGTTCTTCAGGGCGCTGAATGGGGCGACGTTGATGTTAAAATATGTCGCGAGCCGAGAACTGTCGGAACTGAACAGAACGTCGTTTTCCCTCGCTACGGAACAGTGGAACTTCGCAGTAATACGCACGTACCTGTGGACGAAAACGTTAATCCTTGGTCTGTTGACGGTTGGATAAGATATTCGCACGACGAAACTACGGATTGGCGTAATTATATCCAGGTTGAAGACGAAAAAGGAGAGATGTTCAGAGTGCCGAATTTCAAGGATACTGTATTCTATGTCCTCAGAGATCGCAGAAATCCGACTTTAACGGACACTGCAATGGTTATCGTTCATATTGACCCTGCTCCGGACAGATTTGATAACGACGAATTACCGTTCTATTCGGACGAGATAAGAATAATGCCTGACGGAACTGAGGTTTCGGGAGCAGACGGTATTATAGATATGGTTACTATAACGTTTGCTAACAGGGTAATTCTCGGTGATTTGGGTTTTGAACTCGGTTTGGGAGATAGCTGGGCGCCGATAACAATAGATACTGCTAATATCACTATTCTCGCAGGCTCTAACGGAAGAGTTGTTCGCATTCCTCTCTTGGATATGCCGCAGAATATTACAAGCGGAACAATGAGTTTGCGTTTGACTTATCTTAACTTCCCGCTACCGGCAATAGACCCGGATGACCCGGAGGAGCCTGTAAGGTTCCGCACGGCAGTCAGAGCGGTGGCGGATGGAGCGGCTCCTGTGGTTACCGACGCAAGATTTTTCAAAAATGCTACAGCGGGAGTTATGGACATACTTGAGGTGGATTTGAGCGAAGGAGCTTGGGCGGCATTTGAAAACGGCGACCATCCGTTTATGGTGTTCAAAACCGACGCAAGCACTGCGATAGGCTCAGATGTTATCGAGAACGTTCGCGTTAGATTGATTGACACAACCAATGTTGGCGGAAGAACAAGAGTTCGTATGGAAGTATTAAGCGGCGAAATTGCGGCGGGCGACTCATTGTTTATCAATCCTGCAACACGTCTTCGCGATATGAGCCCGAGAGCTAACTTCCAGACTGCTTACAACAATATTCGTCGTGATATTAGAGTAGAGTATGTTAATTCGATTGTCGGCGCTTGGTATCTTGATACAAGTTCTGTGCGCGACGGATTTGTAAGCGTAATAAGAGTGCAAACCGCCACAGAGATGGACGATGCGTCGATTTTAGCTCAACTTTCGGCTCGTATCGGAACTACATTCACTATACCTTCGGAGTCTGCAAACCGCAACTTTGAAGTTATTGAGATAGTTCCCGCAAGATGGACGGAAGGGCTGCAAACATATTTGGGAAGCGGCAATACGCATTTCGGATTTGATATTGTTGTAAACGACAGCAGTTTGGTTCCGAACACAGCAGTAGGTGCACGAGATGTTATTAGCTTGACGGAGGAGATAAAATCTACTATCGACCCTCTTCTCTCTCTTAGCTCGCTCGTCGGCGAAATTAGCATTCGCGACAGTATTGCTCCGGTTATTACAGAGGCAAGCTTGTTTATCCGCAACACCGACACTACGCTTGTCGTAATGTTCTCGGAAGCAGTTCAGACTCCCGACCACGGAAGAGCGTTTGATTTCTTTGACAGCAGAGACGCAACGGGCAATACCGTGTTTTATATGGATACGGATGCTCCTGTAGGTAGCGGACGCAGTTGGAGTTATAGAGTTCGCAGAATGAGTAAGGCGTTCCCGAACAACAGCGACAGTATTCGTATAGTTGTCGGCGACCGTATTCGCGATATGAACAGTAATTTCCAAACAGATACAACAGTTTGGGCTCAACTGAGAGTTCCTCCCGATGATCAGAGAGGCATTCCCGAGGCAGATTTATGGGTTTATCCGTCTCCTGCTCGTCTCGTAAGCCGTAATGGGCGT
>WRAZ01000029.1 GCA_009779925.1 Chitinivibrionia bacterium | reverse complement strand
CGCTGGCGCTCCGCTGGCGCTCCGCTGGCGCTCCGCTGGCGCTCCGCTGGCGCTCCGCTGGCGCTCCGCTGGCGCTCCGCTGGCGCTCCGCTGGCGCTCCGCTTAAAAACAAGAAACCGCCCGCAATATTTTTTATTGCAAGATTGAAGAATATTTGAAGATTTTCTGTTGCAACCATTTGGCTTTTTCCCGTTTGTTTTAGATTTATCTAAAATCTGGTGTTAAAATACGTTTTATTTTTGATGAGTTTCGGGATTATTTTGATTTTGGTGAATTTTGTGAGAATTGCCGAGATTGTGCAAAAAAGCAAGAGGGCATCATACGACACCCCCTCTAACGTGTCCTGAAGGTATATCAATGACAGTGACCAGCAGGCTCTACATAATAAATATACTATATTTCTACAATAAAGCGCAAGGGTTTTTCTGTATTTCGTAAAAAACACTTGTTTTTCATTGTGATATTTATTATTTTCCGCTCGAAAAGGAGCATACAATTATATGAACTACAAAAATTGTGAAGAGTATTTATCAAAACCTCGAATAGGAAAATACAAGGTTGCTTGCGGTGGAGATGAGCAAAAAGCGCTTCGGCTATATATTTTGAATATGGAAGTATCCAGAAAATTTCATAGCGTTATCGGGTTGTTTGAAGTAGTGTTAAGAAACGCTATAGATAAACATTATATAAACCATTTCAACGATAAAGAGTGGATATTAAACCAAATACCGGAAAATTTTTTCGAAACACGAGTTGTGAGCTCTATTGTCAAAGAAAAAGAAAAGTTAGCGTCTGTAAATAGTTATTCACACGACCGTTTAGTGTCCGTTATGAATTTTGGGTTTTGGGCAAAAATGTTTTTCAAGCATCAATTCATAAGAGGCGACAGAACAATACTTGCAATATTTCCAAACAAAGCAAAAGGGGTCAATCAGAAAACAATAGCAGAAGAAATTGATAAAGTAAAATTGCTTCGAAACAGAATATCTCACTGCGAACCGATATGTTTCGATAAAAAAGGTAAAATATCTATGGTTCACGCTCGGTATATCCTTAAATTATTAAACAAGTACTTTTATTTTCTTGGGATACCCAAAGATGTTATAGAATTGTCAGATTTTTCCGAATTGTATAATTTGCTTAGACAATCGAATATTGCCAAACGACTAAATGGCTAATAATTTAATTTGGCGCTTCGCTTAAAAACAAGAAACCGCCTGCAATGTTTTTTATTGCAAGATTGAAGAAAATTTGAAGATTTTCTGTTGCAACCATTTGGTTTTTTCCCGTTTGTTTTGGTTTCCCTAAAATATTGGGGAGAAAATACTATTTGTTTTGGAGTGAAGTTGGGAAGTTTTTGATTTTTTGGGAAATTTGTATAAAAAAGCGGATAGTATTATCCGCCGTGGTTGGTTGGGAGTAAGAAAACATTTGAGATTTACCTAAACATCACCGCAACAGAAACAAAAAAATTACTCAACATTCTTTTTGCCGCGCTCGACTTGCTTTCTTTTATTTCCACAGGATTTTCGGGCTTGATTTTTTCGATAATTTCGTAGGCAACATCAAAACCGGATTGAATGGTTTTTACATTTTTCGTTCCGTCATAATAGCCGTATAAATGCAAGACGTCATAAACCGTATCAAAATAATCAGCCATTTTTTTATCAAACTGCGAAACGTGTTTTTTGTAGAAATCTATTGACTTTCTATTGTTTTTCTTTGGATTTTGAACGCCTTTCATTTCAAACCAAGCGTCAAGGGCGACTAAAACGCCTAAATATGCAACGCCGCAAGCTGTTCGCACATATTTTTTATCTTTATAGTATCCGTGGTCTTCTTTTCTTGCTTTCTGCAATGCCTCCTTGGCGTTATCCATATAACGGATTGCCTCGGCGTATTCTTTACTTAAAAAGACATTTTGCTCTTCTCTTGTCATTTGTTGCCCCTTTTTTATTATTGTTGTTTATAAAATAATATTTTTTCTTGTTGGATTTCGGAAGTATTTTGGTTTTGATGAATTTTCTTTCTTTGGCAAAACGTATTTTCCCCACAAACCACGGAGGAAAATATGAAAAAAAAATATACAATTCTTGCACCCGATACCGATTGCGGTAAAACATTCGCCACGGCGACACTTCTTAAATCCGCGCTCGAAAACGGCGAAAACGCCATTGCCTGCAAGCCTGTGCAAACAGGAAGCGCAGACGGTCGTTCGCCCGATTTGGATTTTATTTTTGCGAAAGCGGGACTAAATGTTTCGCCTGAAGTTTATTCGTCGCTAATTTATCGCACTTTCAAAATGCCCGCGTCGCCGCATTTGGCTGCTTACAAAGAGGGAAGCGACGATGTGGATTTTTATGAGCTTGTGCGAAAAATCACAGAGGTTTCCGAAAATTACGATACATTTTTTGTTGAAACGGCAGGTGGAATTTACACGCCTATAACTGATAAAAAATATAATATTGATTTGGCGATGAGTTTGGGGTTTCCTGTAATTTTGTGCATTCCTAACAGAGTAGGGGCGATAAGTTTATCGGTTATGAGCGCCATAACGCTTCAAAGAAGAGGAATTGAAATAGCAGGCGCGGTTTTTTCGCAGACAATAAAGCCGAAAAATGAAGACGACGAAGAGATTTGCGAAGACAATCCATTGTTTTTCTATGGGGCGACGGGAATAAAAGTTATCGCCGACATAAAATTTTGCGAGAACAAATAATGGATTTGGAATTCGACCGCAAACACCTCTGGCACCCATATACGTCTGCAATTTCTCCCGACATTGCCTATCCCGTGATTTCGGCGAGCGGCTGTAAATTAACCTTTGCGGACGGTCGCAAAGTCATCGACGGAATGGCTTCGTGGTGGGCGGCAATTCACGGATATTCGCATCCGATTTTGGTGGAGGCAATACAAAAGCAAGCGGCAAACTTGAGCCACGTAATGTTCGGCGGCTTAACACACGAGCCCGCCATAAACGCAGGCAAAAAACTTTTATCGCTCTTGCCCGCCGAATTCAGCAAGATATTTTTTGCCGACAGCGGCTCGGTTGCCGTCGAAGTTGCAATGAAAACGGCTATTCAATGCGCGCGCAAAACAAAATTTCTTTCGCTGAAAAACGCCTATCACGGCGACACGGCAGGCGCAATGTCTGTTTGCGACCCGATTAACGGAATGCACTCTTTTTTCGGAAACGCGCTCCCTAAACAATTTTTTGCCGAAACAAATGAAAAAGATATTCGCGAAATTTTGCAGAAAAACAGCAAAGATATAGCCGCCGTAATAGTAGAGCCAATAGTTCAGGGCGCAGGCGGAATGAAGTTTTATTCTCCGCAACTTCTTAAAAAAATCCGCGAATTATGCGACGAATTCGACGTCCTTATGATTGCCGACGAAATAGCCACAGGATTTGGGCGCACAGGAAAAATGTTTGCGATAGAACACGCTGATATTGTTCCCGATATTATTTGCGTAGGCAAGGCGCTTACAGGCGGAATGCTCACTCTTTCCGCAATGATTTGCACAGAAAAAGTCGCGCAGGGAGCCTGTAAAAACGGTATGCCTTTAATGCACGGTCCCACCTTTATGGCAAATCCGCTCGCCTGTGCCGCGGCGCTTGCAAATCTGAACTTACTCACCTCGTGGGATTGGCAGAAAAAAGTGCTGTTTATAGAAAAATACCTGAAAGAAAACTTAATGCCGCTCAGAGAAAATGAAAAAGTCGCCGATGTCCGTGTAATCGGTGCAATAGGCGTAGTTGAAATGAAAGAGAAAATAAATGTCGCACAGTTTCAGGCAGATTGCATAGAGCGCGGCGCTTGGCTTCGACCTTTCGGAAAACTTGCCTACATAATGCCGCCTTATATTATTGAAGAGGAAGAACTTAAAACTTTAGTCGAAGCAATCGCTTTTGCCGCTCGTTAAAAAGTTATTTTTCTCTCGTTTTCGCCGACTGCTTCAAAATTTAATGTTCCTACATTCTCGCTAAGCGCTTGCGGAAACATATCAGCCCACTCGATAAAAACAACGTTGTCTTTTGATAAATATTCTTCAAAGCCGATTTCAAAAAGTTCATCTATATTTTTTATACGGTAAAAATCGAAATGATAAACGGTGAAGTTTTTGCATTTGTAGGAATTAACAACAGAAAAAGTTGGGCTTGAAACGGTGGTTTGCGGTGATAATTCTTCCATAACTCCACGCACAAACTCGGTTTTTCCGCAACCGACTTCGCCGTTTAGGGCAAAAACTTGTCCTTTTTTTATGTTTTTTGCAAAGTTTTTACCGAAATTTCTTGTGTCTTCTACCGAATTTGACAAAAAAATCGACATATTAAAGCAATTCTCCGTCGGGCTCGTTTGAAAGCGGGCGCATAATTGTAAGAGGAACTATCATTTCTTCCAGCGAAATTCCGCCTTTTTCAAAATAACTTGTAGAATATTTTATGTCCGTTTTGTATTTGGTTTTTTCGTTGCGTTTGTAGTTTAGGTGCGGTGTGAAATAATAGCTTCCGTTAAGTATGTTTATATGCGTGTTTTCGCTTTTTATCGGCAACCCGTAATTTTGGGGTTCCAAAACGTAAAAGCCTATTCTTCTGTCCACGTCTATACTTTCGCCCGAACGAAATCTCATATTGCAGTATCCGTCTGCAGAGCCGTAGAATTCCGCCGCCGTTGTGCAGAGGACATTTCCTGATGACGGCGTTAAGGCGATTGTGTAATTTTGCTTGCTTAATTCTTGTAAAAGTTTGTGCAATTCGCTTTTTTCAAACCACGTCGAAGTCATATCGCGGAACACTTTCGGGCTTGTGATAAGGTCTTTGACGAATTTACTTTGCTTGTTTGACTGCAAAAGGTCTAAAAAATCCGAGAAAATCAAGGGAAATGAGTTGCCGTCATCGCATTTTTTTTCTATTTTCGCAATAATATCGCTCGCCTGCAAATTGTCTTTGAGCATATTGAAAAAGATGGGTTTCTTTTCGCTGCCGAGCTTCTCAAAACCAAATTCCGCTACTTTTTCGTGAGTGTTTGCGCCGCCTAGAAAATTATTCCACAAATCGGGCTTTTCTTTTGCAAATTCCACAGGTAAAAGCCCTGTAAAAAGCGAGCCGAGAGCGTGCGGCGAAGTTGTCGGCAAGGTCGAAAAGTAAAAATATGTTCCGCTGTTTTGGAAACTTTTTCTTAAAAATCGCTGTATCATTACGAACTGGCTCAGTTGAATACTGTCCAAAACAATCAGTGCGAATTTTGGGTTTTTGTTTATTTCGGGAACTACGTATTTTTGCAAAATTTCGTTGGAAAGCGTCGGTTTTTCGATTAGTGTATCGCTTTTTTTTATCCAAAGCGGATAGTTTTCCATAACAAATTCCGAAAATTTTTGTTCTATTTCTACCTTTTGTGTGTTGTGAGTTTGCCTTATGGTTTCGTCTTCTACGTTTTCGGTGTCGAGTTCTCGGCGGACGAGTTGTTGATAAATTTTCACCCAATCTTTGTGTGATATTTCGTCTTGGTTTTGCAGAAAATTTTTTATTTCGCTGTAATTTTTTACGAATGCGTTTTTCGCTTGCTCCGATAAAATTTCTTGCGTTTGAAGCAATCTTTTACAAACCATCAAAATTTGGCTTGGGTTTACGGGTTTTGTCAGATAGCCGTCGATTTTTTTTCCGATTGCACGCTCCATTAAGTCTTCTTCTTCGCTTTTGGTTACCATAACGACGGGTAAATCGGGCAGAAATTTCTTTATTTCGCTCAAAACCGTGAGCCCGTCCTTGCCCGGCATTTGTTCGTCCAAAAGAACAATGTCAAAAGCGTTTGGAGTTTTATGCAGCAGAGAAAGCCCATCATTTCCGCTGTAAACGGGCATAACGTTATACCCGCGCGCTTCTAAAAACATTATATGCGCTCTAAAAAATTCAACCTCGTCGTCTATCCATAATATTTGCTTACGTTGCATAAAAACCCTTTCTGATTCGGCATAATATAATCTTTTTCCGCCCAAAATTGCAAGGTTTTTAATGCAAAATTCAAAAAAATAAGCATTTTCTTGTTTTTTGATATATATTTATCGGATTTTACTGTGAAAGTCTAATGGAATTTATGTATGGCAACTCGGTTAGTTTCTCCAAAAGCATAGTTGAGTTCTCGACTTTTGCGTTTTTGCATAACATTTCGTGTTCAACGCCTTTTTCGGAAACAAAGTGCAAAACCAACAGTGCCTCGCCTTTGTGTTTAAGGCAAATTTCTGCGATTTCTTCAATATTTTCGTTTTTTAGGTTGTCGAGCGATAATTCCAAATGCACTTTGTTCAAAAAATTGCGGGCTTCTTCTATCGGTATCATTTTTTCCGCGGTTATTTTTACGCTGATTTCGTTTTCGCTGTCGCCTTCTCCGCTTTTTTCGCCGTCTTTTTCGCTTGCGCCGATTTCGATGGTCGCTCTGCCTTTTACTACTACAATTTTATCTTTTTGCGCAAATTCCGAATACGTCGAATATTTGTCCGCCCAAAGCGCGACTTCGGCTTTTATGCCGTAAGCGTCTTCCAAAGTCAAAAATCCGAAGGGGCGACCGTCTTTTTTGGAAGTCAGGACTTTTTTCTCGGTTATTATGCCTGCGATTGTCTGAATTGTTCCGTTTTTCTTCAACAGTTTTGCGTGTTTTACGCCTGCGTTTGCCGAAATTTCGCCGTCGTAAAAGCCTCCATCGTCGTCGTCCAATTCCAAGCCGAATTTTAGGGTGGAAATTCCGTCGATTTCGTATTTGTATTTGTCGAGGGGAGAGCCGCTTGCGTAAAAGCCCAAAACTTCCCGCTCTTTAAGAAGTTTATAATCAATGTCCCATTCTTCTATATTTGGAATTTTGGGGATTGCTATTATGTTTTGAATGTCGCCGAACATTGAAACTTGACTGCTTGTTTTCTCTTCTTGGATTGCTTTTCCGTAGTCGCAAGCCGCCTCAATTACGTCAAAACATTGCGAACGCGCAAGACCGAAACAGTCGAATGCGCCCGAATAAATCAGGTTTTCGATAGCCGTTTTGTTTACGAGCCGCAAGTCCACATTCGCGCAAAAATCAAAAATATTTTCAAAATTTCGTCTGAGTTCGTTTCGCGCGAGTACTATATTATCCGCCGCTTTGTCTCCCACGCCTTTTATTGCGCTGAAACCGACAACTATGTTTTTTCCTTGAATTGCGCAAGTTTTAAGCGAAATGTTGATGTTGGGCGGTAATATTTTTATTCCCATTCGCTCGGCTTCGTTTCGCGCGGTGACAAATTTTTCGCCTTGTCCCATTCTCGACGTAATAACCGCCGCCATATATTCTACGGGATAATGGGCTTTGAGATACGCGCTCTGATACGAAATATGCGCGTACACGCACGCGTGAGCCTTATTGAAACCGTAAGAAGCGAACTTTTCCATATCTGCCCAAATTGTCTGAGCAATTTTTTCTTCGATACCCTGCCTTTTTGCGCCGTTGATGAATTTCGGGTGCATTTCTTCCATTTTATCGTGCTGTTTTTTACCCATTGCTTTGCGCAATTCGTCCGCTTGTCCCATCGTAAAGTCGCCGATTTCGCGGGCAATGCTCATAACCTGCTCCTGATAAACTATGAAGCCGTATGTAACGTCAAGGATGGGCGCGAGTTTCTCGTGGTGGTAAGTAATTTTTCGCTTGCCGTGTTTGGTTTCGATAAGCGGCTCTATGTTATCCATAGGACCGGGGCGATACATTGCGGTCATTGCGGTCAAATCTTCCACGCTGTTTGCCTTTAATTGCTTAAGATATTTGCGCATTCCGGGGCTTTCAAACTGGAATATTTCGACGGTGTTTCCCTTGTGAAAAATTTCTTTGTAGGTCAAATCGTCGCCTTCGGGAATGTCTTTCCAAGGGTTTATCGATATTTGATGGTTCAGTTTTATAAGGTCGGTCGCGTCTTTCAGGAGCGTTAGCGTGCGCAGTCCCAAAAAGTCCATTTTTATCATTCCCGCGTCTTCTATGTAGTGCATATCAAACTGCGAAACTACGGGTTTGTCGTCGCCCGCCTGTTTTGCAAGCGGCGCCCAGTTTCGCACGTCTTTTGGGGCGATAACCACGCCCGCCGCGTGAACTCCGGGCTGTCTAACAAGCCCTTCAAACTTTATTGCGTATTTGAACAATTCTTTGTATTGCGGATTTTCGTCCATTTTTTTCTTTAGCTCTTCGCTTGCTTCAATCGCCTCTTTTATTGTTAAATCGCCCGTTTTTATTCGCTTGTATTTCTTGTCTTTTTCCGCCTTTGCCGCTTCCAAAGCGTCTGCCGCCACAAGTCCTTCGCCTATCAGTTTTGTAAGAAAATTTGCGTCGGGAATTGGAATATCCATAGTTCTGGCGACGTCTTTTACAGCCATTTTCGCCTGCATTGTGCCAAAATTTACTATTTGGCAAAAGTTTTCTTTTCCGTATTTTTCGCGGCAATAATTAAGTATATCTTGCCGTCTGTCTTCCGCAAAATCCGCGTCCACGTCGGGCAGTGATATTCTTTCGGGGTTCAAAAATCGCTCAAAGAAAAGCCCGAACCTGAGCGGGTCAACACTGCTTATTCCCGTGCAATAGCACACAAGCGACCCCGCCGCCGAGCCTCTTACGCCTCTGAAAATTCCAAGATAGTCCGCCTCTTTCAAAAAGTCGGCGACAATCAAATAATATCCCTGAAAGCCCATTTTTATTACGGTTTCGAGTTCGTATTCCAAGCGGTCGATAACCTCTTTGCCGAGCGGTTTTCCGTATAAATCCTCCGCTCCCTGATACGCAATTTTTGTGAGATATTCCGCTTCTTCGAGCGCTTTGTAAAATTCGTGCGTTAATTCGCCGTTTTCGCCTGTTCTCGAAGCCCAAAATTTTGCTTTTTCTCTGTCCGTTTCGACCCAATGCTTTACTTTTTCAATGAGGGCGTTGTGTTTTTCTTCGGGAAATTCAAAGGTCGGCACTCCGGGGCTGGGCATTTGCGCGTCGTTTTTCATTTTTATTTTGCCGCCGCATCTTTGGGCGATTTCGTAAGTGTTTGCAAACGCTTCGGGAAGTTCGGGAAAGAGATTTGCCATTTCTTCGGGCGATTTTAAGTAAAAATTGTCCGCCGAAAATCTGTAGCGCTTGGGATTGTTCATTTTATCCTGCGTTTGCAAGGCGAGCAAAACTTCGTGCGCTTCCGCGTCTTCGGCGTCCAAATAATGCGCGTCGTTGGCGACAATAAAAGGCACGCCTTTTTTCTTTCCGAGTTCTATAAGTTTGGGGGTTATAATCTCTTCGTCGTCGAGCCCGTGTTTGTGCAATTCCAAAAAGAAATTGTTTTCGCCGAAAATTTGCAGATGTTCGTCCAAAATTTTTTCAGCGGTTGCAAATCTTTCTTCTTCGCTCTTGGATTTGTTCAGAAACGCCTGAGGTATCATTCCCGCAATACAGGCGGAAGTTCCTATAAGCCCCTTTGAATGTTCGCGCAAAATTTCGAGGTCAATCCGCGGTTTTCTGTAAAAGCCCTCGGTGTAGCCGATACTCGACAGATGCATCAGATTTCTCCAGCCCTCCTGCGTTTCGGCGAGTAAAATAAGGTGGTTGTATTTTTCGGTTTCGCCCTTTTTGTCAAACCTGCTTCCGCCGACGATATACGCCTCAAATCCTATAATCGGCGCGATGTCTTTTCCGCAAAGTTTTCCGAATTCCATAGCACCGTATAACCCGCCGTGGTCGGTAAGCGCGGTGTATTCCAGCCCTTGCGCTTTGGTTTTTTTCACCAAATCTTTAAGCCGTATCATACCGTCCAAAAAACTGTATTCGCTGTGCGTATGTAAATGCGCGAATTTAGTCAGGTCAAGCGCCATTTTTTTCCTTTTTTCTAAAATTTAGATACAAAATACTAACTTTTTCATTTCTCCCGCAAGGGGCGGGTGTGTTTTTGGGTCGGATATAGTTTTATGGGAAAAAAAGCTCTTGGAATTTCGCTTAGTTGAATTTTCAAGAAAAAGAATTTTTGTATAAAACAATGAAAAATTGGCGCTGAGATGAAATAAATATTATATTTGCAGTAAAAAATAGTTTAATTTTCGAGGGGTAAGATATGAAAAAAATATTTGGTTTGGCGATTTTGGTGTTTGTATTAGGGTTGTTTGTCGGCGGGTGTTCGGATGGTGGGAATAGCAAAGATCCGAAAGATAGAGATACTACGGGTAATAATAACAACCCACTGACAAATTGGTATGACTCGTCAAAAACCGAATTTACTATAACGACAGAAACACAATTAAGAGGACTGGCTACATTAGTTAATAGCGGAACAGATTTTTTTCGCAAAACAGTTATACTTGGGAACGACGTTGTTATAAATAATGGAGAATGGATTCCAATAGGGGCGATAACGTCAACGCAAGGAGACCAAGCGTGGGGAAATTATATCATTAGCAACCTTAGCGAGCAGAATTTTTTTAGAGGGACATTTAACGGTAATGGAAAATCTATTAGCGGAGTTTATGTCAATCAGTCAGATAAAAATTTTCAAGGTTTTTTTAGCGTATTGCCGGAAGAAGCAACTGTAAGAAACCTTGAGTTAATAGATTTTAACGTTGCAGGGAAAAATTATGTTGGTGGTTTGGCAGGGCTTGTGTATTCTCGTCAGTTGATAGAAAATGTTTATTCGACAGGAATAGTTGACGGTAATAATAACGTTGGTGGTTTAGCGGGAGTTTTTGGTGGACGGATAACAAGAGGGCACTCGATGTCTACTGTGTACGGGCAGGAGAATGTAGGTGGTTTATTCGGATATTTAGTTGGTGGTAGCGGACTTAATAACAGTAGTGCTGGCGGCAATGTTATAGGAATAAGAAACGTTGGCGGTTTAGTTGGAGAATCGCGGCTCGCTTCCAGAATAGACAATTCTCGTGCTACGAGCGGCGTAATAGGAGATAGTGCTGTAGGCGGTCTTGTCGGGAGAGTGGTTGATGGCGATATAAGAAGTTCTTATGCAACAGGAAATGTTAATGGCGAAATTTGGGTAGGCGGTTTGGTTGGTGCAATAAATGGAATATCCCCTCGTATTCACAATACTTATGCTACGGGAAATACGTCAGGAATAAGAGCGATAGGCGGTTTAATCGGAGCAATTCCAGGAGGTTTCCCATCAATTCAACAGCGTTCAACGTGGTTTGTAGTAGCGAATTCATATGCAATAGGAAGTGTGGCAGGAGATGAACAAGTAGGCGGTTTAATTGGAAGTGGATATATTAATCACGATATGGTTTCATTGTTAAACAACTCCTTCTACAACACTGAAACAACCGCACAATCAGACAATGACGGCAGAGGAGAGCCGAGAACTACCACTGAAATGAAACAAGAAGAAACTTTTACTAACTGGAATTTTTCCAACATTTGGGGAATAAGCCCAACAATCAACAACGGGTTTCCGTATTTGCGAGTTTTTCAGTAAGGATAGCAGTTGCAATATAAACAGATATAGAGCAGAAAGCGAAATGTTTTCTGCTTTTTTGTTTGGGCGAAATGTATTTTA
This sequence comes from Chitinivibrionia bacterium, assembly GCA_009779925.1. Classification (NCBI taxonomy): domain Bacteria; kingdom Pseudomonadati; phylum Fibrobacterota; class Chitinivibrionia; species Chitinivibrionia bacterium. Next base: position 17,567 of record WRAZ01000029.1, on the reverse strand, counting down.
TATCTGTAAGATGAAATTAAAGAAATTCAGTGGTTTTAATAGTAATTGATGAAGTTTACTTGATAAAAATCAAGCGTTGAAGTATTAAAACACACGCTTGTCATATACATAACTTAATACTATAAAAAAAAGATAGCGTTTTGCGATATCTCTTTTTTGGGGATTTGGGATTTAGAATTTATAATTAAACTTCGTCAGCGCTCAAATAAGTTTCTTCCATTCCCTTCAGTAATTTAATTAATTCTTCGCTTGCCATATCTAAATGTTTACGGCAACCGTCGGATACTTGGTACAAGTTTCTTCCGCGCAATTCCGACAATGCTCTTATTACCGGGACTAAGTCTTCTTTGAATTTTAGCACTTCGGTCTTTTCTATGCTGTAATATTTCATCACATAAACCCCCAATTGAAAATATAAAAAAGTATTCGGTAGCTAAAATACATTATTTGTTTCCTTAAAATCAAGTGGTGCGGCGATTATTTGTGTATATCAGTTTTTAAGCGTAATCTCCAAAACTTTGTCAGCTTGTTTGGCGGCGGCAACCAAAACGGCGGGGGCAAGCGGCGGCAGGTTTTTTACGTCGCTTTTTTCGTCGCCGACTATCCACGAATTTTTACCGATTGCGCGCACTTTTATGCGGTCGCTGTCGGAAAATCCCGCAATTCCGCTTGCACAGACGAACGGTTTTTTGTCGCATAAAAATTTTTCTGCGATAAGCGCCTTTGCTTCCGCTTTGTCGAATGCTTCTATGATAATATCGGCGTCTTCAAAAAAAGCGTCGATGTTTTTGTCTGTTATTTTTTCGCAGATAAGCGATAAATTCAGATTTGGATTTATTTTGCGCAAATTTTCGCCGAGAGCTTCCACTTTAATTTGCCCTGCTTGCTCGGCAAAATAAAATTGCCTGTTTAAATTTGACGGCGATATTATGTCGAAATCGACTATCGTGAAATTTACGAAGCCCGCGCGCACCAAACAAACGGCGCAATTTGAGCCGAGCCCGCCTGCGCCCGCGATTGCAATATGTACGGATTTTATTTTTTCGATTTGCTTTGAGCTGTAAAATTGCGCGTTTATTTCGTCGTAATTCAAAATAGCCTGCCTTTTTTTATTTTTATGTTTTTTTATAGGTAAAATACTATTTTGCGCGCAAGAATTGCAAGCAAAATAGTATGAAAATTTCGTCTGCTTATGCGGCGCTTCGCGCCTTGCGGCGCAAAAAAATCGCCGAATTTGCAGAAAAACGGGAAATTGTTAATATGTTGTAGTATATTTAAATAATTAGCTGTCTATGAGTTGCCTATAGAGTTGTCTTTAATTTTGATTGACTCAATACCGATTTAATTGATATATTTATAGTTTAATTGATTCGCTATTGGTTCAATAAAAATTAATTATCAGTCTAATGGAGGTCTCTTATGGTTTTAAAGTTTTGGATGTATCGCGCGTTTGTTCTCGCGGCAGTTTTAATGCTGGCATTTGTTGCAATCACAGTAACCTTAAACGTCTTGGGAAGACAGGATTCTTATCAACAGGCAAAAATTTATGTTCCGCTCGTAAGCCATACAACCGGCGCGCTTGAGCAAATTTTGAGCGCGGGCTATGAATTTCGCGCGTATCAATACACTTTTTCTCAAAGAGACTATGATTTGGGGGTAGCGCATCTCGAAAAATTAGAGACTGCGCTTAACAATCTCAGGACTTTGGCTTATAGCTATCCCGAAATACTTGCCGCAGAGGGCAGACAAGCGGACAGTTTAATTTTAAAGGCTAGAGAATATCGTCGCTTATCGGCGGAAATAAACAGGCTTGCTAACAATGCTGTCGAAAAAAAGAGAGCTGCCGAAAGGTTAACCAACGCGGTGAATGAAATTCTTGACGAATATTGGAAAGGCGACACAATTACCGCGCTTTTGGAACGCGAATTGGAAGCGATGAACCCCGCCGCAGTTCGCCGCAGATACGCCAGATTGATTTCTACATTTGATTCTTATATAGGAATGGGTCGCGCGGACGTTGCAGTTTTTGCTTTGTCGCGCGTTTCGGCTTCCGAACACAGACAACAAGTAGCAAGTCTTGCACTCGAACACATGGGAAAACTGGAAAGCGTTTTCAGAGATTTGAACACTACTACTACTAATCCGTTTTTTAAAAATTTGTCGGGCAGAATGCTCGATAGTGTTGTAATATATAATGCAACTATTCGAGATTTGAAACAGGCTTTTGACGAAATCGATGGTCATGCCAGACAAAGAGTTTTGCATTTCAGAGCTATGTCCGAAAATTTGACAAGAATGGCTAACGAAGCCGACGCCAGATTGGAAGAGTTTTCGCTTAAGGCATACGACAGACAGGGCAGTATAATATTTATCGCGATTGCCGCGCTAATTCTTTTCTTGTTGCTTGCGATAGTTTACACGGCAATATTCTCCAAGTCTATAATAATGAATATCAACAAGAACATAGGGGGCTTGGACGAGGAGTCGAGCGGCGTCGCTGATGTGGCGAGCAAAAGTTCGCAACTTACAATGACCGTTTCCGACACAGCAAGCGAGCAAGCGGCAAGTTTGGAACAGATGTCGGCTTCGCTTAACGAAATAACTTCAATGATACAGCAAACCGCAAACAACGCAAAAGCCGCCGAAGCATTGGTTAAAGACAGCGTAGAAAAATCGGAAGAAAGCCAAGATGCTATGGTACGTCTTAACGAAGCGGTAGTCGAAATCCAAAAATCGAGCAACGATACGGCGAAAATTCTTAAAGACATCGACGATATTGCTTTCCAAACCAACCTTTTGGCTCTTAACGCGGCGGTAGAAGCGGCACGCGCAGGCGAGGCGGGTAAAGGTTTTGCAGTGGTTGCAGAAGAAGTCCGAAATTTGGCGCAACGAAGCGCCGAAAGCGCGAAAAAGACGGCGTCGCTTATAGAAGGCTCGCAAAACAGTTGCGCAAACGGCGTAAATTTGGCAGGAGAAACTGCGGCAACAATCGAAAAAATTACAGAAGCGTCAAGGAAATTAGCTACGACCATAGCTGAAATTACCTCAGCCACGCAAGAGCAGTCGATAGGCGTTTCGCAACTGAATACGACGGTAGGGCATATCAGCCAAGGAACACAGGGCTTGTCCGACAGTTCGCAGAATTTGGCAACGAACGCACAAGGTTTGGCATCTCAGGCAGATACAATGAAAGAAATTGTGAGCGATGTAATAATGCTTATAGACGGCAAAAACGGCGGCAACCGCGCGTCGAGAAACGTAGGGCGTTTTAAGCAGGTTTCATCTAATAAACAGGCGCCGACAGCTTTAATCGCATTCGACGACGATTAAAACCGAAAGGTAAACATCAAAAAAAAGGTTGTCCGAAAACTCGGACAACCTTTTTTTATTTTTCGCCTGCAAAAATTAAATCTTAACTTTTACGGGTTTCAAGTTCCAAATATCGTTTGCGTATTCTGCGATAGTTCTGTCCGACGAGAATTTACCCATACGCGCTACGTTGAGAATAGAACGTTTCGCCCACTCTTTCGGATTGTCGCGGTACAAATCCGATACTTCTTTTTGCGCGCGGATATAATCGTCGAAGTCCGCCAAAAGAAGATAACGGTCGTTGTAAAGCAAGTTGTCCAAAAGCGGGTTGAATATCCCCTCTTCGACTTGTGAGAAATATCCGCTTCTGATAAAGTCGATGGTTTTGCGGATTTTGTCGCTCTTTTCGTAGTAAGAATACGCGTTGTAGCCAGCGGCTTGAACATCGTGAACTTCGTTTGTGCGAAGTCCGAAGATAAACATATTTTCTTCGCCGATTTCTTCCGCCATTTCAACGTTCGCTCCGTCCATTGTACCGATTGTAAGCGCGCCGTTCATCGCAAATTTCATATTACCTGTTCCGCTCGCTTCCGTTCCTGCGGTAGAAATCTGTTCGCTCAAATCGGTTGCGGGGAAGAGATATTGCGCGATAGATACGCAGTAGTTCGGAACAAAATGAACTCTCAAAAGTCCTTTGGTTGCAGGGTCGTTGTTAATGACGTCCGCAATGTTGTTTATGAACTTAATAATGAGTTTCGCCATATAATAACCGGGCGCCGCTTTTCCGCCGAACATAATTGTGCGCGGCGTAAAATTTTTGGTGTTGCCCGATTTAATTTCGGAATACAGATAAACTGCGTGAAGCGCGCTCAAAAGCTGACGTTTGTATTCGTGAATTCTCTTGATTTGCACGTCGTAAAGCATATTTGTATCGAGTTTAATACCGTTGCGTTTTTCGAGTTGCTCCGCCAAACGTACTTTTGCCGCTTTTTTGTAGCCCATCCACTCTTTTTGGAATGCCGCGTCGTCTGCGAATTTTTCGAGTTTTTTAAGTTGCGACAAATCCTTAATCCAATCTTTACCTATTTTGGAAGAAATGAAATCCGCGAACGGACGGTTTGCCTGCAAAATCCAACGACGGGGAGTTACACCGTTCGTTTTGTTGTTGAATTTTTCGGGCATCATTTGATAGAAATCGTTCAAAAGTCCGTTTTTAAGGAGGTCTGAGTGAAGCGCCGCAACGCCGTTTACCGAGAAACTTGCAACAATAGCCAAATACGCCATTCTTACCATTTGCTCGTCGCCTTCTTCGATTATGCTCATTCTGCGGAGACGGTCGTTGTCGCCGGGGAATTTGAACGAAACTTCACGCAAGAAACGCGCGTTAATTTCGTAAACAATTTCGATGTGGCGGGGCAAAAGATGAGCGATAAGACCGACCGACCATTTTTCGAGCGCTTCTGGCATCAATGTGTGGTTTGTGTAAGCAAAAGTTTTGGTGATAATTTCCCAAGCCGCGTCCCATTCCATATTATATACGTCCAAAAACAGGCGCATAAGTTCAACAACCGCGATTGCAGGGTGGGTGTCGTTAAGCTGAATAACGTTTTTGTCCGCGAAATTTGCAAGCGTTTTGTTGCTTCTGAAATGACGGCGAATAATATCCTGAAGCGAAGCCGAGCTGAAGAAAAACTGCTGTTTTAAGCGCAATTCTTTTCCGCTGTGGTTGTTATCGTTCGGGTAAAGAACTTTCGATATTGTTTCGCTGTCCAATTTTTCGCGGCACGCTCCGACGTAATCGCCCGAGTTAAAGCTTCCGAAATGGAAATCGTCTTCCGCTTTACTTGCCCAGAGACGAAGCGTATTTACCGTGTTGTTTCTGTATCCCGGAACAGGAATGTCGTGGGCTACCGCCATTACGTCGTTCGTATCTACCCACTGTCTGCGAACTTTTCCGGTTTCGTCCGTATAGCTTTCCAGTCTTCCGTAAAAAGGCACTTTGTATTGATATTCGGGACGTTTGATTTCCCAAGGATTTCCGTTTGCAAGCCACTGTTCGGGAGTTTCGATTTGATAGCCGTTAAAAATTTTCTGCATAAAGATACCGAATTCGTAGCGAATTCCGTAGCCAACTGCGGGCAATTCCATAGTCGCCATAGAATCCAAGAAGCAAGCCGCCAAGCGACCCAAGCCGCCGTTTCCGAGCCCCGCGTCAATTTCTTGGCTTTCGATTTCTTCAAATGAAACGTCAAGTTCTTTGAGCGCGCCTTTGGTGTTTTCGGTAATTCCCAAGTTTGACACGTTGTTGCCCAAAAGGCGCCCCATCAAAAATTCAAGCGACAAATAATGCACTCTTTTTGCGTTGCTTTCCGTGTATGTTTTCTGTGTTTCAATCCATCTTTCGACAAGACGGTCGCGCATTGCAAGCGAAAGCCCGACAAATGCGTCCGACGACGTGAAATTCGGAGCGTCTTTAATCAGGTAATACTTGATTTTGTAGAGGAAGTCGTGTGCAAGACCCTCTATGTTCATATCGCGCAATTCGGGCTCAACATCCGTGCTGAGTTGCTTTTTTTCAACAGCCGCTTCCTTTTTCGGAGCGCTCTTCTTAACTTCTTTCGTTTCTTTTTTAGCTGTAGGCATTACAAAAAATCCCCTTTTTAAGGTTAAATTTGAATAAAAATCGCCACCAATATACTATTTGCCCACCTTGTAAAGCGGTATTTTGGGGTTTTTATAATATTATTATAACAAATAACTCAAAGAAAGATGTGAAACCTATAAAAACAGCGCTTTTTTAAGTCAAATCTTTGTTAATTGTCATTTGTTAAGATTCCGTTAACGTCGTACCGCTCCCGCTCCTCGCCGTATTGCCGCGCCGCCGAGATTTGCGATTTTATCGTGTAGCGCGCCTATTCCCATTTCTACGAGTTGCTCCCTTGTCAAAGAGCGCAACTTATTTATGTTGTCAATTCCGTATCTTTCAAATGTAAGAACATATTCGCCAAGTCCTCCTGCGATTAAAGTTCTTCTGAATACAGGATGTAAGGCGATTGGTTGTTGCAATGGTTGCATTCGCTGACTTGATTGTTGGTTTATTTGCTGGTTTTGAATTTCTTGCGGACGATTTTGTGTTTCCGCAAACGCTTCAATAATTCTTCTTCTGTCGCCTATCGGAACTCCCATTTCTCTAAAATCCTCGCTTGTTAAAGAGCGTATCACGTTCAAGTCGGTAATTCTGTGTTCTTCAAATACCGGAATGTATTCGTCTAACCCGACTTCGGTTAAAATTTCTTTGTATGTTCGCACTCTCGGTGTTGTGGCGCTTCGTTGTTGCAGTTGCGTTGCTTGTTGCTGTTGCGCTCCTTGTTGCTGTTGCATTGCTTGTTGCCTTTGCTGGTTTTCTGCTATTGCTTGTCGTTGTTGTTGCTGCTGTGCTCTTGCTCGTGCTATTGAGTCTCGTTCTATCTGTTGCTGTATTGTTTGCGGGGTTGTGATATTTGTTGCTTGCGCTTGATTTGCACTCCAACCAATTAAGCGAATGTTATCTGATAAAGCGACGATATTTGAAATTCTGCCGGAATTATGCCCAACAAATTGACCGGAAGTAGCGCTTCCGCTCCTTACACTTATATTTTTGCCTGTTTGGCAGTTTTTAATAATGCCGTAGTTTCGTCCTGCCAACCCGCCTATAGCATCTCTGCCTCTGACATTAACGTCGTCAATTTTTAGATTTTTTATTACTCCGTTTTCTCCGACAACACCAAATAACCCTTGGCTATTTCTATCGGATTGATTTATGAAAATTCCGCTAATAGTATTGTTTTGTCCATCAAAAGTACCTTGAAATTGTCTTGTGCTGGTTCCTATCGGTACCCACTGATTTCTTCTGTCGCCTTGAAGATTTATATTGCTGGTTAGAGTAATATATTGCCCTCTAAAATTTCGTTTCCCCTCATTAACCAAACTTGCCAACTCTCTAAATTGCCCTGCCGTTGTTATTGTAATATTACTCGCACTCCAATTAACCGACTGCGCCCAACCCCCGCAAGCGATAATCAACATCATCGCTAAAACCTTGATAACTTTGCCCATAAAGCAACCTCCTAAAATTAAAAATTAAGTTAAGACAAAACAGTAAAGGCTGTTCTGCCCATAATCGGTATTACCACATAGACGAATATGTTTATTGATTTCCATAAAAATACAAGACAACAGAACAGCCTTGACGAGCAACTTTGCTCGTATTTTTATGGAAATAACGAAATGCTGAAACAAAATTTCTACAATTTCGTCTATGTGGTATCGGGAAAATAATTTTTGTTTGCGATTGAGTGGGGAGTTTTATCTTTTTTCTGTGGAAATTGTAGGTTTATACACTATAAACACTCAATCCCAAGCAATTCTCCATTGGGTCAAAATCTCTGTCGTTATGAAGTAAGGTAATGCCGTTTTCTATACAAAATGTTCCGATAATGACGTCAATAGTTTTGCGAACTGTAATTCCCATTTTTCTTAAATTACGAAAATTTTCGGCGGCTTTAATAGCAATTTCTTTGCCTGCCATATCACAATACTCAAGATTGCTCAAAACGAAGTTCGCCGTTTCAAAATCGCTATCATTTTTGAAACCCTGCAATACTTCGGTAATTACCAAATCGCCAATTAAAACGTTGTTGTAAAATAATTCATTGTCGAGGGCGTCTGTGTGCGGTGTTATTTTTCCGTTAAAATAATCTATCCAAACGGAAGTGTCTGCAAAAATCATTGTTTGTCAATTCTCATTTCGTCGAGGTTTCCTGTCCATTGCAATTTGCCGCGATAATTTCTTATAATCGCTTGATTTCTGTCTGCCTGCAAAAGCTGTGATTGCTTGTTTTCTTTGAGAAAAAAGTCGTTTTTTCTTGTTTGCGTCAAAATCATAATTAATCCCCTTGCTTTTGTGCGGTTTATAATAATCAAAATAATATTTTTCCTAACAGATTGACAAGTTTTTTATAAAAATAGCGTTTTTTCTTTTCTTTAAAGCACTCCGCAATGTATTTTTGTTTCATTACGGAGGGTAAAATGGCGAAAAAATTGATAGAGCTTAAAAATGTCGGCAAAATATTTAACGAGGCGCTCGAAAAAAAGGCAAAAACCGCTGTTAGCGACCTGTCTTTTGAAGTTAACGAGGGCGCGATAACAGGATTTATAGGACCAAACGGCGCAGGAAAAACCACGTCGATAAAAATGATTTTGGGGCTCGTAAAACCGACAAAAGGCGAGGTCTCTTTAATGGGAATGCCCGCAAATAATCCCCTTGCCCGCGAAGAAGTGGCTTTTGTGTCGGAACAACCGTATTTTTACGAACATTTAACCGCATACGAAACGCTGAAGTTTATCTGTAATCTGAAACGCTTCTACAAAAAGGAAATCGACCGCGAAATCAGGCGTGTTTTGGATATTGTTGGAATGAGCCGCCACTCAAACGGACGGGTAAAATCGTTTTCAAAGGGAATGCAACAACGGCTTAATATGGCGCAGGCGCTTATCGCAAATCCCAAACTTATTATAATGGACGAGCCGATGAGCGGAATGGATCCTTTGGGCAGGCGACTTTTCAGAGAACTTTTCAAAGACCTTGCCGAACAGGGAACGACAATCTTTTTCTCCACTCACATTGTGGAAGACATAGAGGCGCTTTGCGATAATATTGTGGTTTTGTCGAAAGGAAAATTGCGGCTTTCGGGAACTGTGGAAGAAATCGTGAAAAACGCCGATAAAACAGGCGAAAAAGCGCCGACTTTGGAAGAGATTTTATACGCGAATTCCGAGGAAGGAGAAGGTGAAGAATGGATATAATTTTGACAATCGCAAGCAATACTTTTCGCGAGACAATTCGCAATAAAGTGCTTTACAATATACTGCTTTTTGTGGGCGTGCTGATAGTTTTGTCGGTGAGTTTCGGGGACTGGTCGGTTTTTGCGCGAGTGCAGGTTATGAACGATTTTGGGCTTGCGGCTATGAGTTTAAGCGGTTTGCTTTTGGCGGTTTTTATCGGCAGTTCTATTTTGGGCAAGGAAATCAGCGGCAAAACGATTTATTTGACAGCAACCAAGCCAATTAACCGCGCAAGCATAATCTGGGGGAAATTTTTAGGCGTATATTTAACGCTTTTTCTGAATTTTTTGATAATGTCGGCGGTATTTGCAGTTTCGCTTACGATTGCGGCTGAAGGAAGCGGCGAAATAAGCGGAAAATTCGGGCTGATACACGTAAAAGCGCTTACTCTGTTGCTTACCGAACTCGGCGTAATTTTGGCGTTTTCACTGCTTTTTTCTGTGATTTCGTCGCCGACCCTTGCGGCGATTTTTACCATAGGTTTTTATATAATCGGGCATTTTAATCACTTGGGCGGACTTACAAATTTAGGCGGCGACGCGTGGCTTTTGCCGTTTTTGCAAGCGTTTAATCTGATAATGCCAAACTTGGATTATTTTAACTTGCGAGCGGCGGTTGTGCTCGAAAATCCCGTTAGTATCGGCTATGTTTTTTCGGCGCTTGCCTACGGAATTTTATTTATGGCAATCGCTTTGACTTTGGCGGCGGCGGCATTCGAGAAAAAGGATTTGTCGTGAGCGGCGTAATGGAATGTAGGGGCGTATTGCATACGCCCAAAATCGCGAATGCCAAGCGTTCGGCAGGGCGTATGCAATACGCCCCTACGGGATATTGGGCAAAAAATGTTTTACCCCTACTGTTTATGCTTTTGGTTTTATGGCTTGGAACATTCTTCGCCTCAAAACCCCTAAAAGAAGAAAAATCGCAGGATTTTTGGCAGAGGGAGCGGATTACGGCGGTAATTTCTTCTCCGGACATAGTTCCGTTTTTGCTTGGTTTTGAAACGGTTTTTGCGCATTATTTATGGATAAGAACAGTCCTTTACACGGGCGAAGAAATATTCAGCGGCGGCGACGGAAAATGGCTCAGGGAAATGATTTTGGCGATAAATATGCTTCATCCGCAGTTTTATCCGCCTTACGAATTTGCGGCGGTTATGCTTCCGCAACTTACGGGAGATTGGGAAGGCGCGCGAATGATTTTGGAGAACGGAACGAGCCGAGTTCGCGGACGAAATCAGCGGCTTATGTATTTTTATTTGGGTTGGATTTATTATTCGCAATTTCAGGATTACACGCGCGCGGCGGCACTCTTTGCATACGCTTCGCAATTTCCGAACACGCCTCCTCATTGGGCGCGACTTTCGGCTACGGCGCTTGCTCAGGCGGGGAGGGCGGAGCAGGGAATAATGTTTCTGTTAGATATGTTTGAGGCTACCGACGACCCGCAAGTAAAAAGAGTATTACTCGAAAGAATAAAATCGCTTTACGAAGAAAACCAAGGCAATTTGCCCTTTGAACTTCCGCGCGAATTTTTAGAAAAGGAACTATAATATGGCATACAGAAAATTGACAAACGAAGAAATAAGCGCCCTCGAAAATCAGGGGTGTTTTTGTGATAATTGGCAAAATATCGAAGTGGTAAAGGATGGATTTAATCCTAAATTCTGCAAAAACGCACACTTTTCGGGAAATGTGAAAATCGGCGAAACAGGCGTAAAAATACAAATAGCAAGTATTGAAAAACACAGCGGAATTTTTGACGCGCACATTCACAACTGCATAATCGGCGACGGCGTTTATATCTCAAAAATCGGAACGCATATTGCAAACTACGAAATCGGCGAAGGCTCGATGATTGAAAATACCGATACGCTCGAAGTTCGCTCTACAAACTACTTCGGAAACGGAACGCGGGTTTCGCCTCTCAACGAAATGGGCGGGCGCAGTATCCCGATTTTTGCGGGAATGTCGGCTCAATTCGCGTATTTAATGGTATTTTACAGGCACAACAAAAAACTAATCGAGAAACTTGAAGACATCGCCGAAAACACCAAAAAAACTTTTGAAAGCAACATTGGGAAAATCGGTTGCCACGTAAAAATATCGAACGCGGGAACAATAACCGACTGCAACATAGGCGACTTTACGCAAATTCTGAATTCGTCGCGCCTCCACAACGGAAACATAGAAAGCAGCGAAAAAGCGCCCGTGCGAATGGGAACAGGCGTAATTGCCGACCATTTTTTAATTCACGAAGGCTCGTCTGTTATGGACAGAGCGACAATTTCGCGCTGTTTTGTCGGGGAAGGTTGCGATTTATCGCGCGGATTTTCGGCGGAAAACTCGCTCTTTTTCGCAAATTTTGTCGGTCATCACGGCGAAGCGACCGCGGTTTTTGCGGGACCTCATACCGTAACCCACCACAAATCGTCGCTCTTGATTTCGGGATATTTTTTGTTCACCAACACGGGCAGCGGCTCAAACCAAAGCAACAATTTGTATAAAATGGGACCTTTGCATCAGGGAATTTTTGAGCGCGGAACAAAAACCTCCTCCAATTCTTACGTTTTGTATCCTGCAAGAACAGGACCTTTTACGCTTGTTATGGGGCGGCACGTTGACCATTGCGACACAAAATATATGCCGTATTCTTACCTTATTGAGCAAATGAACAAAAGCATTTTGGTGGTTGGAACAAACATAAAAAAAATCGGAACAATCCGCGACGCAGACAAATGGAAAATCCGCGACAAGCGAAGAGGAAAAATGATAGACCTCGTAAACTACGACCTGCTTAATCCGTTTTCGGTATCGAGAATGTTGCGGGGAAGAGACATTTTATACGACCTGAAAGTTCGCAACGCCAAGGAATACATAACGGGTTTTGAGGAGCAGCTTTATCCTTATAATAACACGTATATTCCGCCTACCTCGCTGTCGAACGGAATTCGTAATTACACAATGGGCGCGGTAAAGTTTTTCGGAAATTTTTATGTGAAAAAACTGCGCAACGAACAAACCGAATGCGCCGAAGATTTACGGAAAATGTTTACGCCGCAAAATATAGGAACCGGCGATTGGCTCGACATTGCGGGTTGCTTAGTTCCTAAATGTTTTGTCGATGAACTTGTAAAAGACATCGAAAACGGCGTTGTAAATTCGGTCGATGAATTTAACAAAAAATTTTACGAAGCGCATAAAAAATATCCCGAACTTGCGTGGGATTGGTGTCTTTGCGAGATAGAAAAATACTATCAAAAACCAATGCGCGAAATGAGCAAAAACGAAATAGTCGCATTTTTGGACGAGTGGTATGCGGCGGTAGTTGAATTGGACGAGTGCTTCTTAAAAGACGCGCAAAAGGAATATTCCGCCTCAATGAAAATCGGCTTCGGAATTGACGGCGACATCGATACCGCAAGCGACGATTTCACAGAAGTCCGCGGCGAATTCTGCAAAAACGAGTTCGTGAAAAAAGTAAACGCGCACTTAGAAAGCAAACGAATACTATACGAAAATGCAAAGAAAATTGTTAAGGAGTATTTGTAGGGGCGTATTGCATACGCTCGATTTTGTCCGCATTTTCTATTTGGGCGTATGTAATACGCCCCTACATCAGCCAAACTTTTTGTGCCACTTCTTAAAAACTTCGTAAGACGCCTCGTCGTATTTTTTCACGGTTTTCTTCACCTCTTCCACCGTTTTTGGCGTTGTAAAATGTTTTGGGCTTTTGGAATAAAAAAGGTCGGCGTAAGCGACAATTTTTTCTTCGAGAGTGGTCGGCGCCATATCAATGGGCGGAAGCGGAAGGTTGTTCTCCAAAATGTATTTTGCCGTAAGTCCCACGCCGATGTGCGTTTCGGCGACAATCGCCTCGCGCATAAAACCGTGTTCTTCAAGAATATCTCTGCCTAAAATCCCGTGCTGAATATACGGCGCCTCCCCAAAACATTTTATATTCGGCGCGTGAGTTTTCAAAATTCCTATATCGTGCAAAAGCGCCGCCCGCTCAACAAAATCCACGTCTGCTTTTTTGTGCTCTTTAGCGATTTTCACCGCAAGCTTCGCAACGTGTTCCGAATGCGGAATTAAAAACTCCAAAACTCCTTCGTTGCCCTTGTAAACACTGTAAATTAAATCATAAATTTCCGCGTTTTTTTTCATTTTTTCCTCCCAATATTATAAAAATAATAAAATGTTGATTTTGAGTAGGTGAAATCTTCTTGTTTTATTGAATTTTCTGTAATATTCTCACTTTTTTAAGGGCAGATATTATTTTCACCGCAAAAAGGAGAGAAAATGCCGAAAAATGAAAAAATTAGTGTTCAGGGCACGGAAATAACGGTTGTTTCCGAAAAAATTGGCGATTACATTTCGCTGACTGATATGGCAAACCACAAAAGCGATTTAGAAGCGCGGATTGTTGTTGCAAACTGGATGAGTACGCGCTATACGGTTGATTTTTTAGCGGTTTGGGAGCAAGTGAACAATCCGAATTTTAACCGTATGGGTTTCCATACGGTTAGAAATGGGGAAGGACGACTTTTATTATCTCCAAAGCGTTGGGTAGAAATGACAAATGCAATTGGTATTTTCTCAAAAGCAGGGCGTTATGGCGGCGGAATTTTTGCACATAAAGATATTGCTTTTGAGTTTGGAACTTGGCTTTCACCCGAATTCAAATATTTTTTGATACGAGAGTTTGAACGCCTAAAAGAAGACGAAACCAAACGTCTGTCTCTTGAATGGAATTTACAGCGAACTTTAGCAAAAATAAACTATAAAATACACACTTCCGCCGTAAAAGAAAAACTTGTTCCCCAAGCGATTACAAAAGAACAAGCGAATTTCTTTTATGCCGACGAAGCGGACTTGCTGAACGTCGCCCTTTTCGGCAAAACCGCCAAAGAATGGCGCGAAGAAAATCCCGACTTAAAAGGAAATATGCGCGATTATGCAACACTGGAACAGTTGGTAGTTTTGTCGAATATGGAAAGCATAAATGCACTTCTTATTCGCCAAGAACTCTCGCAATCACAACGACTAATTCAGTTGAACGCAACTGCAATTACTCAAATGCAAGCGCTTACGAATAACAAGCAGATTAAGCTGTTGGGACAGTAATTTATCAGCGTTTTCTTTTTTGCCGGCGGTAATTGTGGGCGGATATTATTTTTCTATCAATTATTTGAACAAAAAAAGGAGTGTTTTTATGAGTATCAAAAAAATTATAATCTTAGCGGCAATATTTTCCGCAAGCGTGTGGGCGCAATCAATAAATTGGAACGCACTGCAAATATCAATATCAACCGAAGCGCAACTAAGAGAATTTGCTACTCAAGTAAATAACGGCAACGATTTCCGAAATCAAACAATTACGCTTGAAAATGACATTGAACTCGTTGGCGGAAATTGGGTGCCTATTGGAGGTTTTTTTTACGATTATTATAACGGCTTCAACGGAATTTTTAACGGAAACAACAAAATTATTAAAGGGCTAACTATAGACACCATTATTTCTGCTCAAACTATGTTTGCGTTTGGGTTATTTGGGTTTGTTGCAGAATATGGAATAATTAAAAATCTTGGAGTAGTAGATTTTAATATAACACTAAATGACGATGGAGACGAAGGCGAAGGTGGTGTAGGCGGAGTAGTGGGGATGACTGTCGGCAGGGTTGAAAATAGTTATGCTGTCGGAATTATTAAAATTATCGGTTATGTTTACGGTGATTTTGGAGGATTGGTTGGATTTTTGGGAAGAGGGACGGTAGTCAATAGTTATGCTGATGTAAATATAATAGGTTCTCATAGTGTCGGAGGATTAGTTGGCGGAAGCGAATACGGCGTAATTGAAAATAGTTATGCTGTTGGAAGCGTAACGGGTAATTATGGGGCAGGCAAATTAATTGGCTCGGGGTGGTTGGTTAATATCCTAAGTTCTTATGCGCTGGAAGGTGAGTATGAACTATTTCCTTCCAATAGCGAAGGCACAATCTGCGAAAACTCAAGATTGCTGACTGAAGCAGAACTACGTCAACAAAGCACTTTCATCGGCTGGGACTTCACTAACATTTGGCAAATCGATAGTGAAATAAACAACGGATTTCCGTTTTTGCGCGGCTTTGCGCCGCCGACGTCAATTTCTCGAAATTCCACAACAAGAAGAGCCGTAAACACAGCCTCTTTCGCGGGAATTCGCAACGGACAAATTCACCTAAACCTCACGGCGGGCAACTACACCGCGCAATTATATAACTTGCAAGGACGTTTGATTTCGAGTGTAAATATCACCGCGATAAACGGCGTGAATGCTATCGGTTTGAGAACGGATAATTTGGCGCGAGGCGTATTCGTTTTGAATGTTAAGCAAAACGGAACATCAATGTTGAGGCAAAGGATTAGCGTTAACAGATAAGAAATCCAGAAATTTAATTGTTTTTCGTAGGGGCGTATTGCATACGCCCTTTTTTGTATCGCCAAATAGTATTTTTACCCCGAAAAAACACGAAAAAAAGGAAAAGTTATGAAAAGCGCGAAAGAAATTCGTCAAAGTTTTATCGATTTTTTTGTAGAGCGCGGGCACACATTTGTCCGTTCCGCTCCTGTTGTTCCCAACGATGACCCGACATTGATGTTTACGAATGCGGGGATGAACCAGTTCAAAACCATATTTTTGGGCGAAAACCCGAAAAATCTGAAACGCGCGGCAAATTCGCAAAAATGTATGCGCGTTTCGGGAAAACACAACGATTTGGAAGAAGTCGGCGTTGATCACTACCACCACACGCTTTTTGAAATGCTCGGAAATTGGTCGTTCGGCGATTACTACAAAAAAGAGGCGATTTCTTGGGCGTGGGAACTTTTGACCGACGTCTGGAAACTTCCCAAAGACAAATTATACGCGACCATTTACAAAAACGACGACGAAGCGCAAACTATCTGGGAAGCTATGACCGACGTAAAAAAAGAACACATTTCAAGACACGGCGAAAAAGACAATTTTTGGGAAATGGGCGAAACGGGACCTTGCGGACCTTGCACCGAAATTCATATTGACTTAGGCGAAGGAATTTGCCCCAACGAATCCGACCCAAAACACAAATGCGAAGTAAACGGCGACAACTGCCACAGATACTTGGAATTATGGAATTTGGTTTTCATTCAATACGAACGCCAAAAAGACGGCTCGCTCAAAGAACTTCCCGCAAAACACGTTGATACAGGAATGGGTTTGGAGCGGGTTGTTCGCGTAATTCAGGGCTTAAAGTCAAACTACGACAGCGATTTGTTTTCGCCGATAATTCGCAAATTAGAAGAACTTTCGGGTAAAAAATACGTGTCAAGCGAAAAAACAGGCATTCCTTTCAGAGTAATCGCCGACCACATAAGAGCGCTGACTTTCGCAATAACCGACGGCGTTTTTCCGAGCAACGATGGTCGCGGCTATGTTTTGCGCCGCCTTTTAAGGAGAGCATACCGCTACGGTCGCCAACTTGATTTTTCCGCGCCTTTTATGCACAAATTAATTCCCGTCGTTGTAGAAATGATGGGCGAGGCGTATCCCGAAATCGGCGAGCGCGCAGAATTTGTAGCAAGCGTAATAAAATCCGAAGAAGAGCGTTTCGATTCAACCTTAGAAACAGGAATTGCAAAATTTAATTCGGCGTTGGAAGCGGCAAAAAAAGCAGGAAAAACCGAAATTGCAGGCGCAGACGTTTTTGCATTATACGACACTTACGGCTTCCCCGTGGACTTAACAAATTTGCTCGCGCAAGAAAACGGATTTAGCATCGATGAAGCAGGCTTCGCCAAAGAAATGGAACTGCAAAAAGAACGCGCAAGAGCCGCAAGAAGCGCCGCAGGAGACGAATTTAGCCCCGACGGTTGGGTGATTTTGAATGAAAATAATACTGCTGAATTTGTAGGATACGACCAATACAAAGTAGAAAAAGCAAAAGTAAATCGCTACAAAATTATAAACGAAAATAAAGCATTAGCGGTATTCGACAAAACGCCTTTCTACGCAGAAATGGGCGGACAAGTCGGTGATAGCGGGCTTATAGAATATAAGGAAAATCCCGGCTGGGATTGGAAAGCAGATATAGTAGATACTCTAACTTGGAACGGGATGTTTGTAAGTATTATGGAAAATCCAAGGTTATTTTCTGATATTCCTCAAGTAAAATACTCTTTTGCCGCAATTTTAGCTGATGGTGGTCATGGAAAAACGTATAAGTTAAAAGTTAACGAAGAAAAAAGACAAGAAATTCGCCGCGCACACTCGGCAACGCACTTGTTGCAGGCGGCATTAACGCAGGTTTTGGGCAGCCACGTTTCGCAGGCGGGAAGCAAAGTCGAAGACGGAAAAGT
>WRAZ01000028.1 GCA_009779925.1 Chitinivibrionia bacterium | reverse complement strand
AATTTCATTAAGGAATTGAGCAAACTTATGCACAAATTTTTATGTGTCCCAAAAACCTTTTTGAACAACAAATCGTTTTTCGGGTCAAGATATTTTTCAAATTTTTCCATATTTACCTCCTATCTAGAGGAAAATACTATTTGCACCACCGTCAAAACCATAAAAACAAGAAAAATGCAAAAATGAACGTCCCCACAGCCCCCTCTCCATCTTGGAGATGTGGCTGTGGGGAGAGGTTGATTATTTATGACTTTCATTATGAACGGCGGCGAAATAACAGGCAACCGTAATACGATTGGAGTGGTGGTGCTTGCAGGCAATTTTGCTCCCCATATTCCAATGTTTAACTCTGCGCTTGCGCTTGGGCAGTTTGTTTCGCAGACCAATGACAGAGAAGCGATTGCTCCTCGTGTTTTCAATTCGAGCGGGGGGTTGCAGTAGTCGAGGGGGCAAAAGATTTTTTGCTTGTTCGGGGGTGGCGGAATGTATATTATATGTATAAATGATATGAAAACTTGAATAATCGAGGTGGGATATGGAAAAATGGCAAGAAGAAATGGCTGCAATCAGAGCGGCAATGGCGGACACTATGAAAGGTTTTGCTGAGATAAGGGAACAGCAGGCAGAGAACTTAAAGGGTTTTGCTGAAGTTAAGAAATTGCAGGCGGAAAGCACCGCCAATCTTACGCGCATAGAAAATTTACAGGCAGAGCAGTGGGAAAAATATCTCGACAGTATAAAAGAAACTAACATAAAATTTGGCGGTATAGACGATGCCACAGGTCGCATAGCCGAAGATTATTTTTACAACACTCTTAAAGAAACAAAAACCTTAGGCAATGTCCATTTTGATATTGTCGATAAAGACGTTAAGGGCTACGTTCCGGGCAAAAACGGCGGCACAATTTTCGGACAATACGACATAACTCTTATAAATCAAAGTTCCATCGGCATAGTCGAAGTAAAAAATTCGGTAGAAACCAAAGATGTAAATAAATTGCTAAACGAACAAGTAAAAAATTTCAAACTGATATTTGATAAATACGCAAATTATAAATTCTACTTGGGAATAGCAGGACTTACTTTCACCAAACCCGCCGAAGAAGCCGCCCGAAAATACGGTATGGCAATTTTAAAATTAAAAGGCAATATCGTAGAAGTCCAAGACAGCGATTTGAAAGTGTATTGACAGGCGATTGCTCCTCGTGTTTTCAATTCGAGCGGGGGGTTGCAGTAGTCGAGGGGGAGGGAAAGAGAAAGGCAAGGTTTTGTGGCTTGCCTTTTTGGTGGTGGTTTAGAGGGCTTTTATTTATTTACCTAATTTTGCTTGTAGTTCGGCTATTTGCAAGCGCAAATGTTCATTTTCGGCATCTTTATCTGCAAGTTTCGCGGCTTGTTCCGCAATTTCTTCTGCTTGTTCTGCGATTTCTTCTGCTTGTTCTGCGATTTTCTTATCTTTTTCCCCGTAAGTTTGCTCTAAATACCGCTGATAATACAATTCCTTTTCAAGTTCCTTGCGCACTTTCTCATCCGCCGCGGCGTGTTGTAAAACAGTCAACAGATTTTGAATTTCGGGAATATCTGAATTCATAGGAAAACTCTTTGTCGTTTTATCCTCGGAAGCAAAATTATCTTGGGCAAATATCGACAAAACTGCGTCAAGTTTTGTGTTCAAACTTTGCTTAATCCTTTTCGTCTGCACAAAATATGCCTTATGTGTCAAATGCTCCACAAAATTGTCGTGAACAGTTAATTTTTGATTTGTCTGCAAATCTTTGCATTCAGGAAAAGCGACAAATGCAGGAGAATTAACCGACAAATTAAATCCGAGTATATATATCGCGATAATCGGATATTCCGTTCTTTTATATTCTACGGCTAAATAATCTCTAAAACGGGGAATGTCGCCAAAATTTCCCGCTTTCTGTATTTCTATAATCACTGTTTTTGTATTACCGTTTTTATCTTGTATCTTTGCGGAAAAATCTTTTCGATAAAGAGTAAGCGCCCCATTTTTTTTGTTGGGATCGGTATGCTCTTGAATCCTTGCTTCGAGAGATACTATTTTACAATCCAATATCGTCCCTACAAGAAACCTTGCGATTTTATTATTTTCCATAAGACGTTTGAACACCGCATCATATATCGGATTGGCAATTACCACATTTTCTTTTTCCATTATTCCCTCCTTATTTATTAGGATAAAATACGTTTTGCCCCGCCAACAAAACCACAAAATGAGGAAAAATGCCAAAATGAACGTCAACCCTACCTTTCCTCCATCTCCCAAAACCAAGAAAAACAACCATTGGCATAATTATTGAATACAAACAACGTGTTTCCGCGCTTTTTTTAAGTATAAATTGGATTTTTAACGGTTTCAAAGCGTGAAAGGCAGAAAAATCTTTATGAAAAATGGGCGTTTTCTGGCAAAAGAAGAAAAATTTGCAAGTGTATTGAGCAAGATAGGAAATATCTGTTCAGTTGTTTCTATATCTGCAATCGCGCTCGTAGCCATATCTGCAATTTTAGTCAAATTTTTTGAAATCGAACACGTTATCCTGCTTTTTATTGCGTTTTTAGGTCCGGGAATTGCTACGGTTTTCGGAACGGTTTCGTTTGCTTCTACGATTTACGGCTGGTTTCGATATATCGTTTTAAGAAAAAAAGTGGACAAAAAAGGAGAAGCGTTAAACGAGGCGGGTAATCAATTCGGAGATTTTTTGTCGAACCTTCCCGATATGCTCGGACAATTCTTTTCTATGGTTTTGTCGCAAGCGGGAAGTATTGCGCTTGTTGCGTCGGTGGCGGCTTCTGCCATAACTTACGTTCCTGCTATAAACGAGGCGCTGAATTACAATGTCCGTCCGCCTCAGATTGATAATATTATTTCGGAAATTCGCTCGATTTTCGGCGCTGAAGAAGAAGTCGGCGAAGGGTATTCCATTAAAGACGACGTCGATGATACAGACGGGAATGTTATAGAAATTGAACAAATAATAGAGCTTCCCCCCGAAGAAATTTACGAAGAAGAAATTCCGGAAGCGCCGCGTATTATCAGAAATATTGTTCCCGAAGCATTGCCGCCGCCCGAAGAGATTTTCACCTTGTTTACGATAACGGGACAAGTGGATTTGCGCGCCAATAATTTGATAGGCGAAATTGTATCGATAGAACTTTTGTCGGAGGACGACAGGATTGTTTCTCGTACTCGCAGCGACGGGTACGGGAATTACGTTTTTATGCACGTTCCCGAAGGCGATTATCGAATAAGAGTGCGGCACGATTGGTTTGAGAACGCTTACGGCGAAACTTTCACGCTTAACAGAAATATGCCTCATCAGCACGGAGTTGTCTCGCTTGCGGCGTTTGACTGGGCGCCTATTTCGATTTTTATGGCTGATACTGAGCCGACGGTTGTCGAAGAGCCGATTATTTTGGCAGAAGCGGAAACTGAGCATGAACCTGCCGCTCCCATCCGTTTGGTGGCGAGAGGCGGTCGCAGTCTTATGTATTCCGTTCGTCCCGAATTGCTTATCGGCAGCGCTTCGGCGGGCGTGGGCGGAAGCGTTGGATTGGGTATGATAGGGCGCGGCGGATTTTATTTTTCTATGGATCTAAGATACGGTCCCAACAGGGCTCTCGGCTCAAATTTTTACGGCGGCGATTTTAATTTCGGCTGGATGTTTAACAGAGATGGTTTATTCAAAAATGTGCTCGGACTAAGCGTCGGTTATCAATATATGTCTTCGGTTATGAATATAAAAGATTTTGGACTTGTTATTTCCGAGCGAGAAGAAGATAATTACGGATTTGGCGGCGTGTTCTGGAAAGTTCTTTTGGGCAGGCGCGGAAATCTCGATATTACCAACAGATTGCTTTTCGGGCACAGGATTTCGGGCATTTATACGGAAAGTATGTTGCATCCGCCTTATCGCATAGAACGCGAGACTAAATTAAATATGACATATTCGCTCGGAATTGGCTGGACTTGGATAAGAAACAGAAGCGCCGTAAGAATAGTGGATACCGCAAACGCTTCGCCGCGCAGAAATCCAAACCGCAACGCTCGACGAAACGCAAGAATAAAAGCGCTTATTATAGATACGGGCGCGGGCGCGGTATCGGACGCAACTCGAGTAGATACCACAAGAATAGAGGCTGTTGCAGATACTCCGCGGCGAAGCGCAAGGCGAAGTTCGCGAAGAGAAGCTCGGAGAAATTAGACGAACAAAATTAAAGATTATAGAAATTAACGCGTTTTTGTTTCGGCATTTAAGGCAAATAGTATTTTATCCCTTGATTACTTGATTGTTTTTAAGAATTATGGGAGGGCACCGTGTTTAAAAATCTAAAATTAGGTACAAAAATCAGAATACTTAACCTGTCTTTGCAGGTTATTTCAATCATTAACGTGGTGGCTGCCACCGCTCAGATGTTAAACGCAAGAGACGCGACGGCTTATATGGCAAATCAGGCGTTTCCGACAGTTATGTCAACTCAGAATATTCTGGCGACAAAAAGCGAATTAAGCGCTGTGTTGCGCGAGTATAATATCAGTTCCGACGTTCAAACCGCTCAGTCGAGCAACGAATTATTCAGGCAATTGGAACGCGATTTTACGGAGACCCGAGATTTGCTGAGAACGTCGTCGGGGCTTAAGCAATTCAGAGAAAAGTTCGAAAATATTTATCCAAATCAACACAGGGCGTTAAATGTTTATTCCGATTCGATATTTGCGATTGCCGCAAGACAAGCCCAACTGAGAGAAGCGTTTAGTTCCGCCGATATTGAAGCGTTGGCGACCGCAAGAAGAACGGCTGTGCGCAGTCATTTATCCGAAACAATGACGGAATATTTGCGCCTTTTGGAAATCCGCGACGGACTTTTTACAAGGCAGATGATAACTTTGCGGGCAATAAACGACGGCATAGAATCCATTAGCGACGAAATTATAGTGATGTCCACTCAAAGAGCGACTTTGACCCACAATTTGCTTACTTTCGGCGTTATTTTAATGATATCGTTGGTTGTTGGCGCGTTAATAATCGGACAAATATTGAGCGTTGTCGGCATTCAAACCATTGTATCGCCGATTTCCGCCGTAATCAAAGGGCTTTCGGGCGGAAGCGACCACGTTCGGAACGCCTCGGTCGAAATAACAAGCACATCGCAACAAATGGCGACGGGCGCGGCGGAACAAGCGTCGAACTTGCAGGAAATATCGTCGTCGCTTAAAGATATTACCACTATGACCAAACGCACCGCCGAAAACGCCGAACGCGCCGAAGGGCTTGCCCAAGAAGCGTCGAGCAAAGCAAACAACGGACAAGAGGCGATGAATTCTTTGTTGAAAGCGGTGGATCAAATCCAAACATCCACCGAAGAAACGGCGCAAATATTAAAAGATATTGACGGAATTGCTTTCCAGACAAAACTTTTGGCTCTTAACGCGTCGATTGAGGCGGAACGAGCGGGCGCGGCGGGTAAGGGCTTCAGCGTTGTTGCTACCGAAGTCAGAAATTTGGCTATGCGAAGCGCCGAAAGCGCGCAAAAAACCGCAGGTCTCATAAGAAGTTCGCAAAAAAGCAGTAAGCAAGGCGTAAATTTAGCGCAGGAAACAGCGGAAGTAATCGGAAGTATCGCCGAGGCGTCGAGCAAAATATCGTTAATCGTAAGCGAAATTACATCGGCTACTCAAGAACAGGCGAAAGGTATCGACCACGTAAATAACGCTATGTCAAATATGGACGAAATAACGCAATCGAGCGCAAACAGAAGCCAAAAATTGGCGTTAAGCGCCGAACAGTTGAGCGCGCAGGCGTTCATAATGAACGACTTGGTAGGAGATTTGATAGGCGTAGTTGACGGCGACGACGCCAAAAAAACCAGAGCGAAAGTAGGCGAATTCTCAGCAAAACCGACAAATTTAATGCTTTCGTATCAAAGTTGAAAATTTAAAAGCGCCTGTAATATAGAAGCGGGAATAACTTACGCTCCGCCAAGATTTGTCGCGGCAAAAAAATAAAAAAAAGGTATTTTATGTTAAAAAAGCCTTTTTTGCTGGTTTCTTGATATGCGCAATATAGTATTTTGTAAAATAAAATATTGAAAAAAGGAAAATTTTTGATAGATAAAGAATTAGAAAAACATTCGTGCGCGATTACGCTTTCAGATATGGAAATTTTTATTTTTCCCGAAATTTTATATGCTTTGGTGCTTGCTAATTGTATGTCGAGTATTATTTGGGAATGGAAAAAAGACCCGTGGTTTTCTGATTTGTCGTCAATGAACGAACATAGAAAAATTCAGCGCGTTAAACAGTTTATTATGGACAAATTTGTTTTTAATTTGGACTTGGATACTTGGGGACTTACTACAAAAGAGACCGAAATTGCACGTTTTTCTGATTTTATCGACACCGGAATTTTAGCGCAAAGCAACGCGCTTTTTGGCTACGAGGGCGACAAATATTATTTCGATATAGACATTCGCAAGCACTTCGGGCTCGAAAAGTACAACGACAACATAATCCCTTATTGGAAAACCGAAACTGTTGAAGCTATGGAAGCGTTTAAGTATCGCGAAAATTATTCTACAGGAGCAGGGGAGTGCGTTTCATTATCGACTTTGTATGCCGCCGCTCTCTTTGTTATCGCCGAAATTCCGCTTGATAAAATTCACCTGCTTGCAACGCCGCTTCATTCGCAAAATTTTATTGAAACAAAAGGCGGGCTTATTACAAACAATCGAAGAGTTATCACAAAAACGATGTGGTTTAACGGTACGGAGCAGGCGACAAAGGCGCGTCGGGCAATAGAAAACGAGAAAATTACAATGCTCGTAAATAATTTTGGATACGTGCATACAATGTATGAAAACGCAACAATGCCGAGAGCAAAATACGAGGAAGCAAGCGCCGCGCTGAAAAAATATTTGATTACAGAGATAAATTTAGAGGTTTTCGTAAGTTTTCTGCGCGAAAATGTGCAATATCAGAAGCATTTTCAGTTTTGTTTAAAGAATAAAGACAAAATTTTGTTTATAGAAAGCGAAATTGTTTTTCAGCGCGAAGAAAAAAGCAAATCCCGAGCAGGAACAGACTCGCATAAAGCACTTTTGTGTGAGATTTCGGAAGTGGAATACTGCAAAATTCCGATTGAAAACCGTCTTATTCTCGAAGATTTTGAAAAATTGCTGAAAAAAAGCAAACTTAATCCTAAAGACGAAAACACAAAGCAGTTTTTTATAGAAAAATTGCAGAAAATTGTAGAAAATCCGACCGAATTTGCTGAAAATATCATTGCTTTTTCGTATATTGAGCCCAAATTACCCGATATTAACGCAAAAAAATTTATCGAAACCACTCCAATAACATTAAACGCAAAAGACGGTCGCGAAAATCTGATTTCGCAAATTTATTTGCAGGCAAAAGCTAACGCTACGGCAAATTTGGCGATAAGCGCGTTTCGCGATATAAGGCATTGCGGAATAAAGCCGTTTATGAAAGCGGCTTTTGAGCGAAATCCCGTTTGTTTTGAGGCGCTGAAAGATAAAAATCTCGACGAAATTTACGAAATTCTTAATAATTTTGACAATATCTCAATTTATAAAGAAGATTTTCGTCTTGCACAGCCCGACGAAGTATATAACTTTTCACGCGGCGACGGTTTAGAAAAAGCAATAATGCTTGCAACAATTATTTTTAGGAAAACACAGAAGGTTGCGCAAATCAAAATTCAAGGAAAAAGTGTCGAAGTTGCTTTCGAGCAAAAAATATTTTTATTTGAAAGCGACAAAAACGTTTTGTCGGCAGAAGAAAAAAATCAGCTTAAGCTATATTCGCTTTAGTTTCTAATCTTGAAATTCTTACGCTCAAATCTTCGTGTCTCTGGATAAATTCGGCTTCTATTTCGGAAAGACCTTCGGCAAATGCGTCCGAAACTTTACTCGCCAAATTTTCTATCGCTTCTTTAAGAACGTTAAAGTTTTCGTCAAACTCCTCTTTCAGGTCGTTTTCAATCCTTATTAAATCCAAACGAATTGGCTCCAACTCTTGTTCGGTCAAAACGCTTACAAATCCATCAAGGGCTTTCGATAATTCTTTGTGAGACATCTTTTCTCCTTAAAAATTTAATATTTTTCATAAAAATAATTTTTGGCGCAGTGCAATAAATTATTTTCTTGCATTATGAAGAAGATTTTCTTAATATTGTCTTTTTGCGCATTATTTGCAAACGCTCAAACATTAAAGGTTTTGTTGAGCGAGGAGAGTGTCGTTATCGGACAAACGTGCACAATGACGGTTGTTTTCCCCGAAGCCGTAAAACCGCTTTCCCTGCTTAATCCGAGGGAATGGGCAGGGGCTGTCAGGTTTAGGGACGTGCGCGAAGTGTTTTCGCCGACTGAAGCAAGATTTCAGATAATTTTGTCTCTTTACGAAGCCCCCGTTTGTACAATTCCGCCGTTAAGTTTTTTAGTGCAACTGCCCGACGGCGCGCGGGATACCTTAAAAACCGACCCGATTGCGGTGCAGGTAGCGTCAATTTTGGAGCAACTCGACTCTGCTCAACTTAAAAGATTAGCAAAATACGGAGCAATAAATCCGATGAGGGCGGGAAGACTGGCGATTTGGGAAACTATACTTGTTTTGGCGTTAATTATTGCCGCTGTTGTGCTTTTGGTTTTGCTGATAAAAAAATATCTAAACCGCAAAAATGCGCAAATTATAACGGTTCCTCCGTTTGAGGAAGCGATGAATGCGCTTTCGGCTCTCGACTCTTTCGACTTAATAAGCAAAAGCGAATACAAGGCGTTTGTATTTTCGCTTTCGGCAATTCTTAAGCGTTTTGTATCGCGAAGATACGAGGTATCCATAGAAGAAGCGACTTCGACCGAATTTAAGCAGTGGGCAAGAAGAAGCGGTGATTTGAGCAGAGAAAACAAGCATCTGATTGAAAATTTCATAAACGAAACCGATCCCGTAAAGTTTGCAGACCTGACTCCGAGCGTCGAGATATTGCGCAAACTTCGAGCAGATGTTGAGGAATTTGTAAAAAGAACACGTCCGATTGAAAATTTATCATCGACGTAAGATAAAAAAATTAAAACACACAGCATTATTTAATTGGGTGAAAGGCGGAGTTTTAAATTATGAAGGGTATAAGAGATTTTTTAAGTAATATTGCGGCGACTTACAATATTGTAAAGCTTAACGCTTTATCTTCAAAAAAAGATTTGGCAAAATTGCGTTGCGGCGCTTACAGCAGCGAAAGTTTTTTATCTTTGGCGGACATTGTTTGGAAGCAGGCTGTTCGTGATGAAATGTGCATTTCTACATTAATTGTAGATGTTGAAGACTTTGGAGATATGTGTAATAAATACGGACTTTTGGCTTGCGAAGAAATACTTGCAAAAATATCGGGAATAATACTTCAAAATGTTCGCCGTCCGCTTGACTTAACGGGCAGGTATCGCAGAAGCGTGTATGCTGTTCTTTTGTATTCGGCGTCCTTAAAAGCCGCAAATCGCATAGCTGACCGAATAAACAATGAAATAAAACAACAAAAATTTCAGCGCGTAGGCTTTGTTGACGATATTGTAGTCAACGTGCAGATAGGCGTTGCCACAAATGAGAAACCGTCTTTGGAAACATCTTTTGAAGATTTGTTGAAAGAAGCGGAAAACGGTTTCTGCGGCGCAAGAAAAGATAACGTTTGCACAAATTGCGCAAATAACGGTAAAGGAATTTGCGTATGAGATTTTATTCTCTCGAAGCGTTTTATCTTCTGCTTTTGCTTATTCCTGTAATTGTTTTTTACATTTACAGGGAAAAAAACAACAAAACCGCGGTTCGTTTTTCTAACCTTTCGGACGTAAAAAAAATGAAGCCATCTTTTGCGATTTGGGCGCGGCACTTGCTTATTTTGCTTAAAATTGCAGGCTTTTCTCTTTTAATTGTAGCGCTTGCTCGTCCTCAAAAGGGGAGCTCCTTTGAGGAAATAACCACGCAAGGTGTGGACATAATGGTTGCAATGGATATTTCGGGAAGTATGGCAGCTCTTGATTTTAAACCCGACAACCGTTTGGAAGTTGCAAAAAGACAAATGATAGAGTTTATCGACCGACGGAATTCCGACAGAATAGGGCTTCTTATTTATGCCGCTCGTGCCATAACATTGAGCCCGCTTACTCTTGATTATGACCTTTTACGTCAAATTATCGCCAACATAAGTTTTGACTCGCTTGACGAAGACGGCACGGCTATCGGCACTGCAATTGCAACTGCGGCAAATCGTTTGCGGACAAGTCAGTCGCCGAGCCGAATAATTATTTTGCTTACCGACGGCGCAAACAACCGCGGCGAAATTTCACCGATTATGGCGGCTCGTGCGGCGGCGGAACTTGGAATTCGCATACACACAATCGCAATCGGGCGAGAAGGTATGGTTCCGTTTCCGATGAGAGTGCGAAACCCATTTACGGGGGCAATCACTACCGAAATAACAATGATAGAGTCCGACGTTGATGTAGAAACGCTGAAAATAATATCCGAAATTTCGGGCGGCAGTTTTTTTAGAGCTGAAAATAGCGAAGAACTGCAAGAAATTTACGCAATAATAGACGAAATGGAAAAAAGCACGGTCGAAAGCAGAATTTTCACAAATTACACCGATAGATTTCACCTGTTTTTGATATGGGGTTTCGTTTTGCTCGTTCTTGAATTTATATTAAGACAAACACGTTTCAGGAGAATACCATAATGAGATTTGCCGAACCCGAATTTTTATGGGCGCTTTTGCTTTTGCCGTTTTTTGTAATTATTTACATTTTAATTGCAACGGCGCGCAAAAACTTTCGCAAAAAATTTGGTGATAAAGAGGTCGTTCAAAAACTTTTGCCTCGTGAAATATTTAATTTTCGTCCTCTCAAAGCCGTTATATTTCTGACTGCGTTTTCATTTTTGATAATTGCGCTTGCACGTCCGCTTTTTGGGGTGAAAACCGAAATGACAGAGCGCGTGGGCGTGGACATAATGATTGCGCTTGACGTGTCAAAGAGTATGCTTGCCGAAGACATAACGCCCAACAGATTACGGCGCGCGCAGTTCGAGATAGCCAACCTTTTTGAGATGTTTTCAAGCGACCGTGTGGGTTTAATAATTTTTGCGGGCGAGGCGTTTATGTTAATGCCGCTAACACTTGATTACAGCGTTGCACGAATGTATCTTGACGCGGTAAGCACCGATTGGGTAGCCACGCAGGGCACAGATATATCGGGCGCAATAGAACTTGCCCGTCGTTCATTTACGCCAAGCAACGCGTCGAAGGTTTTGATAATACTGTCAGACGGCGAAGAAACAAGCGGCGACGCACTTCGCTCAGCTCAGAGAGCCGCGCAAGACGGAATTGTAATCTACACGGTAGGCGTCGGCTCCGAGAGCGGCGTACCAATTCCGATGAGGCGAGAAGGCGGAAGCATAACCTATATGCGCGACCGAGCCGGCAACGTAGTAATGACCCGCCTAAACCCGCGAATGCTTGAAGAAATAGCAATTGCGGGAAGCGGCAGATATTTTTCGGCAGGCGTGGACTTAAATTTAACCGAAATTTATCGTCAAATCCGCGAAATGGAGCAGGGAGAATTCGGAGCAACTCGTCAGGCGCGTCTCAACGAACAGTATCAACTTTTCCTGTTAATAGCTTTGATTTTGTTTTTCTTGGAGTTTTTTCTTATTGATGCGATATTCAAAAAGAACGAATGGAAAGGGCGATTTTCTTAAGTTTTCGGCTTATCTTTAAAAAAATCAAAACAGCGAGTGCAACACTTCGTTCAGCGCAATTTCTGCAAATAGCGTTTTCTGCAAATCAGCAATTTTTTCTTCGTCAAAAGTGGAGTTTTTGTCAAAAACAGCAATTGCTTCTGAGGAGGGGACAGGGGTAATCAAATGGTTTTGGCTCCCGATTTTTGATAAGTGGCAAATAGCGTCGGCAACGTTTATTACAGCCGCCTGCGCACGAAAATTAAGCGGCGCTTCCGTCGGATTATGGTGATAGCGGATAATTTTGCCGATTTTTTCAGGTAAATTCCAACGTTGGGCTATCATATATCCGATTTCTGCGTGCATTACTCCCAAGATTTTTTGCTCCGCCTCAAAAAAACTTACCCCGTTTTTTTCTGCAAAATCTAAAACATCGCAAAAATCTTGCGGCATATATTGAGCTAAAATCATTTTTCCTATGTCGTGCAAAAGTCCTGCGACAAAAAGTTCGGCACCGTCTTCGGGCAGATAGGTTCGCGCAATCGCTCTTGCGGTAATTCCTACTCCTACGCTGTGTTCCCAATGTTTTTGCATATCAAAACGATTAAGCGCGCCGATATTTTTGAAATTGTCGAAAACCGTCAGTGAAAGCCCCATTTCTTTTACCGCCGCGTATCCCATAACCACAATTGCGGTATCGACCGTCGAGATTTCGCCCGAAAGTCCGTAGTACTCGGAATTTGCGGTTTTCAGAATTTTCGCCGTAAGTGATGGGTCGCTCGAAATGAGTTTAGCAAGCGTTTCCGTGCGTGTTGCGGGGTTATCCACCAAGTCGAGCAACTTGGCGACAACCGTTGGCAAGGTTGGCAAATTTGCTACTTTTGATGCTATGTTTTTTATTTTATCTGATTTTTTCAAGTCCATATTTTATTTTGCCTACTGAGTTTACGCCGTGAAATCTACAAATCTGCCGTGTTCGGGACCGCGATTTCGCCTGCCTTCTTCTTTTTTATGCTTCTTTTGCTGTTCTTCTTTCTGTCTTTCACGTTCTTTATCAGGGTCAATGGCATTTGCTTTTTCGGCTTCTTTTACCTGTTCCCGCATTTCCGCCATTCGCTTTTGGTCTTCTTCGCTGTTGCGCACTGCGGCAAGTGCAGGTGCGGCAAATTCGCCTCTCTGCATAGCGGATACGCCGTCAATCGCTTGAAGGTTCATTGCGTTCATAATCTCTAATCCTTCATTTTTATTTGTAAACGAGAACGCAGTTTCAGCATCACTTTTGAGTGAATTTGACTTACCCGCGACTCGGTTATTCCCAAGACTACCCCAATTTCTTTAAGTGTAAGTTCTTCAAAATGATACAGAGCAATCACAAGTTTTTCTTTTTCGGGAAGCGTCATTATCGCTTCTTTCAACACTCTTTTAACCTCTTCGTATCCTAATATCTGCAAGGGGTTGTCGGTGTTTGTGTCTTCTATTGTTTCCGATATCGACATTTCTCTGGACTCGCTGTCTTTTGAGAAAGTTGCGTCAATCGAAAAAACGGTTATGGGGGCTGAATCGGAAAGCATTTTCTCGAATTCGTCGCTACTCAATCCCAAATGAGCGCATACTTCGTCGTCGTAAGGACTTCTGCCTAATTTTTCTTCTAATTCCGAATATGCTCTTTGTATAAATTTAGTTTTTTGTCTTACTGAGCGCGGCACCCAATCCAAAGCGCGTAATTCGTCCAAAATAGCTCCGCGTATTTTATGGCTCGCAAATGTTTCAAATTTTATTTCTTTGTTCGGGTCAAAGGTTTCGACTGCTTTTATAAGCCCCAAAATTCCGCAACTTACCAAATCTTGCTTGTCAACCGAACGAGGAAGAGTATATCCCACCCTTTCGGCTATGTATTTAACAAGCCCTGCGTATTCTGCAAGCAACTTGTCTTTTGCGACTTTTGAGCCGCTGCTGCGATATTCTTCCCAAAGCGTATCAATGTTCGACATTTTCTTTTACTCCCTGTTTATTTATGAAAAATACATTCAGGCGCTCGCGTGTTTCGGCAAAAGTTTGCATTATACGCGTTTTTTAATCTTTTTTTCCTTTGCTTTCGCCTCGTTCTTCAATTCTTTTACTAAATCTCTATCGACTATGAATACCCGTTTTTTACCTTTTTCTTCAGCAATTCTTTGTTCAAAGCCGCCCTCCAAGGGGTCTAATTTTTCGTGGTCAATATCTTCGACAATTCCCCGAAGCACAATGTCGCCGATAATCATACCCGAAAGCCAAAACAAAATCGCGCCCAAAGCTGCCCTGAAAATTATCGGCGCTATGGTATCTACGGTAAATGTTCCCGCAAAATCGTAGCCTGAAAAAAATATAAAAAGAAAAGCCAGACACGCCAAAAACGCGCTGAAACTTTTTACTGCTTTTGTCATTCTTTACCTCCCGCGACTTGCACGAATTTAGCAAAAAAGTTTTTTAATTCGTTGTTATTGGTATCAAGATTTTCTTCACCGTCGATTTTGGCGGCAACAGTGTTTATTTTAAGTGAAAAATCTCCGATTTTTTTCGATAAAATTCCTATATCTTCACGAATAAGTGTAGCAAGTTTTTCACTTTTTGGCAAAACACCCAAAAAATCAAGTTTAAAATCAATAAATTTTTGCGACATCATAGTTAGTTTACTTTTTACAAGTTCCGTTTCAGTCGCATTTTGCGTCATATTTATAAGAAGCGAAATGTTTTTTTGCCCGCGCGAAACCAAAACTTTCAGCGTTGCATAAGCATCTGCAAGCGAGGTCGGGTCGGGGGTTGCGACAAGTATTACCTCGCCCGAACTAATCGAGAGCCGTATAGTATTTTCGGAAATTCCGGCACCGCCGTCAATCAGCAAATAGTCGTATTCTTGCGAAACATCTATGAGCTCTCCGATAATTTTGCGCAAATCTGAATTCGGCGAAACATCTCCGCTTCCGCCCGGAATTAAGTCAATGTTTTCGCTTACGTGGTGTATAAGATTTCGCACAGGGCAGGCATTTTTTATGTATTGCGTTAGGGTTGCTTTCGGCAAAACTCCAAGTAAAATATGCAAATTTGCAAGTCCGACGTCGCCGTCAAAAATAAGCACTTTTTTGCCTCGCATTGCAAGCGCTTTTGCTAAAAAAACCGTGATGTTCGACTTTCCCACGCCACCTTTTCCGCTGACAATGGCAATCGAACGAAGTTTTGAGTTGGCGCAATTTTTCGCCGCCGCAACTTCCTTTACAATTTTTCGCAAATTTTCCGCTTGGTCTTTCAAATAGAACTCCCTTCAAGCAGTTTTTTCACAAACGCTGTGGATTGCGCCGTTTCAATATCGTCGGGAACGCTTTGTCCTATCGTGAAATAAGACACAGGAATACCCACCGTTTGCACAACGTTAAATATGTTTCCAAGTCTCATTGTTTCGTCTAATTTTGTGAAAAGCAAACGCGAAACACCGAGTTTTTTGTATTTGTTTGCAATAGCAATAAGGTCTGATTCTTTGGTTGCCGCGCTCAAAACCAAATGCACGCAATCGGGGTTTAATTCTTGCATAAACGCTGCCAATTCGTCCATGTGCTCACGATTTTTTTGGCTTCTGCCCGCGCTGTCCACCAAAATAATATCGCTGTATTTGCAGTTTTGGATAACGTCCTGAATATCGTCGGGAGAGTAAACCGCCTGTAAATCAATTCCGATGATTTCGGAGTATGCACGAAGTTGGTCAATCGCCGAAATTCTGTAGGTATCGGTCGTAATAAGCGAGCATTTTTTCTTTTTTTCAAGCGAAAAATACGCCGCAAGTTTGGCTATGGTCGTTGTTTTTCCTGCGCCGGTAGGTCCTACAAAAAACTGAATTTTAGCGTTTTCGCAGGCAGAAACGGGGAAACTTTCCGCAAGTTCTCTGAAAAATTCTTTTGTTATGTGTTTGCCGAGATTTGGCGTAGATTTCTTGAGTTTGTCAAGCAAGTCCTTTGCAAAGTCGTCTCTGATTTCGCTGTCCACAAGGCGTTTGTAAAGAATTGCCCAAGGTCCCGCGTATCCGCCCGACGCTTTGCTTTCGCCCGTCGCCAAAATTTCGGTCAAAAGCTTTTTCATATCGCTCAAATCGTCGCGGATTTTCATTATATGAAGCGGTGGCTCTTCCGGTTTTATTACTTCTTCGTCAGAAATGCTCAAAGCAGGCGCATTCTTTTTGGATTGCGGCACGTCAATATGCGTTATGGGCGCTGTGTTTTCTTGTATCGGCGTCTGCATTTGCGGGGGCAGGGGAGCGCTTTGTTTAGAGTTCGGAATATGAATTTGAAACTCTTCCTGCTGAAATTGCCCTTGTTTATATTCGTTTTCGGCTTCATTGGCATTTATGGTTTTGAGCCGTGCCAAAAATTCGCGGTTATTTCCGCTTGTATTCACGGGCATTTGCGGAATTGGCGCGGGCGAAATTTGGTTGTCTTCGTCAATCGCCGCGGTGACTTCAACTTTGTCGCCGTTGTAAAAGGGGATAAGTGAGGCAGGCAAATTCCTTGTTTGCAAAATAAGAGCGTCTTCGCCCAACTCCGCCTTTACCTTTACGTATGCTTCGCTAATGGTGGCGGCTGTAAATTTTTTCATTTTCATAAATATTTCTCCGATACTTCCCCAAAAATACTATGTTTTCCACACAAAAATCATACCAAACGCACTTTTTTGCGTTTTTTATGAAAAAATACTAAGGTTTAACGTATTTTCCTCTATAAAAGGGGAAAAAAATGATTCAAGACGAGCCGATAATTTTTAAGGTTTGCAATCCGGATAGCGTTTTGTGCAAGTTTAAGATTCCTTATCTTAAAGATTTGCTTGTCGAAAATCCGCGAGGAAAACGCGAAGTTCGTATGGACATTAAGGCGAATACGGTTTGGCACAAAAACGTTTTGCCGAACGATTTGGAATTCGACTTAATGCCGGGGCAATTTTTAACGATTTTAATAAAACCGCACAACGACGAATATTTTGCGGGTTGGGGACGTTGGTTTCATTGGAATTGGGACGGAAATCCTCAAACGGAAATGACGCGTTTTTTGAGTGCCGTTTTGTCCGACCCGGATTTTGCGCATTTGGAAAACGAAACAAAAATCGGAGAATATTTTAGGGCGTTTCAATACGCCAACACTCCGATAACGACCGCGCCCAACGAGGATTTAGACGACTATTTTGAAGAAATAGAAATCGGATTCAGAGCGTCTCAATATGCCGGCTGCGAACATTTGACGGCAAAACCCGACGAAAAAACGCCTCTCGGACTTGTAAAAATCGGCGGCTTTTTCAGAAATTCGCAATACGGCGGTAAATTTACGCCAGATTTTATCCCTCCCGACTTAATTGAAAGTGCGATTTTTCATAAAATTTTGCTGAAAAACAATATGGAGATATTCAAAGAAATTTTGGACGAATTAAAAACCGAAGAAATGTGCGAAATGGCGCTTAAAGCAGACGTTGTGAATTTTGCAGAATACGTTCCCGACCGATTAAAAACAGAAAAAATCTGCAAAATCTTGGTGGCAAGCGACCGTTTTCGCGGCTTACAATATGTTCCCGAAAGCGCAATGACCCAAAAAATCTGTGATATTGCAGTTAAAAATAATGCCACCAATTTGGAGCACGTTCCCGATAAATTCAAGCGAAAAACAGATAACAGGCGTTTTTATCACCGTTTCGTCCGCACAAAGCCGCACAAAAATTTGTTCCACGCTCTGTTTTTTATGTGTTCGTTATACAATTCCTCGTTAGCGAACAGAATTCCGATTGTCCTTTCTTGACGAAGCGTGGTTTGCAATTCCGCCATATAGCCGTCGGTTATTATTATTGTAAAATCAAAATCGTCGCTGTATTTCAGGACGGGATTTAAGTCCGTGCCGCCGCGACCAAGCGCCTGCAATTTTTGGATATTGTCTTTTAATTTTATCGGCTCGCTTACCTTGGTATCGCAATACGAAATCCAAAGTTGCGCTTTGTATTTCAAACTTTCTATAACGTCAAAAGTGCGTTTAAGGTCGTCGCTGCTCATACTGCCGCTGGTGTCTAAGGCGATTAAAACTTTTGCGCCGAGCGTTCTTTTATGTCCGCTAAATTGTTCCACTCTGCGATTTATCCGAAGTCGCGTGGACTTGTATCCTATCGAAATTCGCCCGTTTACAACCCGCACAAAACGCGACAAATCTTGCTTAAACACCTCTTCGCGAGTGATTTCTTCGACAAGTCCGCCCGGCATACTGCCCCAATTACTGCTTAAACCGTGCCTTTTAATAATATCTTTGATTTTATGCTCTATCAAATCCGAATGTTCGCTGTTTCCCCAGCCCTCGGAATTTTGCTCGGCGCTGTCGGAAAACGCGGGCGCGCCTTTTATGGCGTTTGGGTTATGCAGTGTAAGATTGCCGATATAGCCCTCAAAAGGCAATCCGCTTTCAAAGCCCGCCTCGTTTTCCCAGTCCATTTCGTCGGGCGTTGGCGTAATGTAGGTGAAAGGGCAGTCGCTTTCACAGCCGATTTTTTTCATTTTGCATTTTTTGCAATCATAATTATCGTATATCACGGCGTTTGAAGCGAGCCACGCATTTGAGCTGTCTTTGCTCCTATCGGCAAAAGGATGGCGAAGCATAAGGCGAATGGTTTCGATTTTAAGAACGCTCAAAAATTCTTTGTCGGAGCACTGCTTTTCCCAATCGATGTTTATTTCCCAATGGTCTTTGAACCAGCGGATTTTGACGTGTTCGCCGAGTTTTTTTTCTTCGCGCCTAAACGCTTCAAAAACTTGGAAAATCATCGGCTCTTCGAGGGCTAATTTTTCTATCTTGCGCATATTTTGTTTTTTTACTCCTTTAATTACAGGGAAAAGTGAGCCGGCTCACTTCACAACTTCTCTATCAATTCAACACAAAGTCCGGTGAGTTTTGAGATTTTCTGGACGGTCATTCCGTCGAGTTTCAGTTCTTTGGCGACTTCTGCTTTGCCTGCCGCCTTGCCTTTTAATTCCGCCGCATACAGTTGGCTTTTAATATCTGTTTCGTCTGTTATTATGTCGCTTGGCGGCGCGGATTGTTCGGTTTTCTCGGGCTGCGACTGAGTTGACGGTAAAAACGCGGCAAGGAAATCGGAGTCGCGTTGTTTTAGTCTTGCTCTTACGTTTGCTTCGGCTTCTTTTACAATTTCGGCGCATTTTTTCTCATTAGCCATAAGTTTTTCTTCTGCCGCTTTTACTATTTCTGTAGCTCGTTTTTCTTCCTGCAATCTTTTTTCTTTGGCAATTCTGATTGTTTTGCGCTGTTCTAAAATTTCTTCTATCAAATCTTTGTAGGCAAACGACAATGTTGCGAGATTTGGATTTTCGAACCAGAGTTCGCTTCCGTTGAATACTATTTCGCGGGTGTCGGCTCTGTTAAAGAAAACGGCGTATTTTTTTTCGGGATTTATTTTGCTTACAATGCTTATTTGGGGCGGATACAAGCGTTTGTTTTCGATGCCTATATGAATTATAGGCTCAATTATAAATGAAAATCCCATTTGTTGCAAAAAGTTTGCTTCTTGCGATGAAATCGGCATAAGTCCTTTTCCGAGTTCGTAAACGTGCGGATTGTTGTCAGTGCAATCTTCGATCATATAACAATTCACGATGCAGCCGCCCTCTTGTGCGTTGTAATCATCAATGCGGATATTGACCATATACTCCCTTCCGTTATTATTGTCGTATATTCTGTTTTTGGCAATGTCGTTCAAGATGTTATTTATCTTTTTTACGGCATATCCTTTAAAATAAAGGACACTTCCGCGATAAAAAACGTTCATACGCTCCCCATATTCATCTTCGGTTTCGTTAGATTTTTTTATCGGAACAATACCTGCAAAATATTTATTTGCGTTCGACACGGTATTGCTGTCAAAAATCCTGCTTTTTGCATCTTTAATCATTTTCTGCAAACCTCCGACGATAAAATTCGGCAACCGCCACTGCCAAAACCAACATTTTTTTGAAACTCATAAAAAAACACTCCTTTTGTTAATTAAAAAACATTACTTTCAAATTAAACGGAGTGTTTCAGAAAACAACAAAAGGCGCACTCCATTTTCCCGCCCATTTCAGTACTCCGAGGTTATCTCCAAAACCTATACTGTCAAAAATAAACGAGAAAGGAGTATGCCTATCAGATAGACATACATTTTCTCATTTCCTAACAGTATTGAATATTGGAGATATTCGGAGTAGAGAAAATGAAAAATTCATTTTTTTGTATCAAAGAACGAGGAGAAAATACTATTTGCTTCGGGGAAAGGTGGCGGTTTGGTGGTTTTTTTGGAAATTTGGAAAAAATTTGTGAAAAACAGGTAAAAAAATCACATAAAAAGCATTGGCTTTTCAAACGGAAATAACATATTTCAAAAACAAAAAAAACGGGCTACTTCCAAGTTCAATTTGGAAATAGCCCAAAAAAATCTTAATTTCTACATCACAATTCGCCGTTCAGTTCGAAAATGTTGCCTTCGGGGTCGGTGAAATATGTGCAGCGCATTCCCCAATCCACCATAGATTGCGGTTCGCTTAAAAATTCTACGCCCGCTTCTTTCATTCGGCGATAATCTTCGTCTATGTTTTCGCTGGGGATTACCGCTACAATTGTGTCGGACGGAGGATTTTGAACGGCAGGGTGCTCGTATCCTTTGAACTCTTTCATACCCATTGCGCTGAAAATAGCAATCCGCTCGCAATCTTGGTCGTCGTCTTTTTGTCCGAACATCGTGTAAGGACCGTTTCTGTCTCCGTAAACCGGAACTAAACCTAATTTTTCCGTGTAAAAATCAAAGCAAGCCCCATAATCTTTGCGAACCATAATCCGCACGCCGATTTTACTTAACTGCATATTACCTGTCTCCATAAAAAAGTTTTTAAGTTCTGGATATAAAATAATAAATCGCCGAAGTGCGCGCGTGTGTAAAAAAACGACTTTTTTCAGGAGAGCGCATAAGCCCGAAAATCGCTTGGATTGCCGTCTGCAAACTCCTTAAAATCCTTAATTAAATGCCTGTGGTCGTAATATCCGCAATTCAATGCAACCGAAACAACATCGTTGCTTTTCTCCGCCGACAAACAATCCAACGCATTATTAAATCTGGCAATTTTAGCCAATTTCTTTGGACTTACGCCGATTACACGCTTAAATTTTCGCTCAAAATGCCTCGAACCCAAACATATATCCGCCGCGATTTGCACGGGTGAAATCAGCCCTTTCGACGAAGAAATCAAATCGACGGCGCGAACAATTTGCTTATCGAGAGGATACAAATTAAACAAGAGGTTCAGCAAATATTTATCCATATATTTTGCCATATCCGCCGCGCTGTTTCTTTCATAAAACATTTTGTGAAACGCCTCGTTGATTTCCTTGTCAAAAAGCGTATCGACCGAGGTCAAATTGAGTTCCAAATCCGTAAGTTCAAGAAGCGGAACACGCGTAAAAGCCGACATCGCCGCCGCCCTGAAACGCACGCCGAACATCTCTACGCTGTCGGGATAGTTGTAGTCAATAAAACCGGTCGATAGCCCATATATTTCCGCGTGAAAAGCATTGCTTTTTTTATGATAAACGAAAATAAGGTCGGGATAAATATCGGGAAGAACTTTTTGCGATATTCCCTCCATTCCCAAATTGTCGCTAAACCAATAATTTTTGATATACGGCGACAATATCGCACTCGGCTGATATACGTGGTATTGCATTTTGGCTTTCCTTTTTGTTTTCACCTCTCCTCAAACTTCACAAATAAAGAAACTAATTGCCTGCCGAATTTTGGGGGACTGGCTTAAATACACGAAACATTCGCCGTTGTATAAGGAATTAAATACGCCCAATTCCTCCATTCGTTTGTTTTTTTGCAGGTTTTCTACGACGTTTTCTATGATTTCCAGCATTTGAGCGACATCTTCTTTGCGCTCCATTCCGCTTAAAATCTGAATTGCTCTGTCGAGCGCACAACAGACTTCGTGGGTGTCTCTTTCTTCGATATTCTTAAAAACCTCTTCCCAAGAATCTATGTTTTTACGGAAATATTCGACCCACAAACTCGCCGCGGATTTGCCGACTTTTGATGTTGCGATTTTGAAATTTCCGATAGCCGAATTTTCCAATTCTCCTAACTCAAACCACGCTCGACAACCGATTTGCGTTATTAGGTTTTGATTTTTATTCAAAAATTCAAGAAGCGTTTTGTTTATGTTTTGCCCGCTCGCCCAAGTCAGCCATTCGCGCGGATTTACGACAAGTTCAAACCTGTGAAATCTATCCAAAAGCGCGGGGTCTAAGGTGTCCACCTGATAATATTCGTTGTCGGGGTTCATTGTTGCGGCAACTCTGCTGTTTTGGGGGAGTTTGTAGCCTGTTTGCGGGATTTCTCCCTCCAAGGCAAGCGAGAAAAAACTGTCGCGAATGTCTTTTGCAGAGCGGTTTAACTCGTCCAAAATAAGCAGTTTTTTGTTTTCGCCCTTAAATTTTGCAGGTATCGAATATTCGAGATTATTGCCGTCTTCGCTTCTGAACGGCACGCCGATAAGGTCGCCTGCGTCCGCCATTTGCGCTCCCAAAAGCACGATTACGTCAAACCCGTTTGCAAGCCCCCAAGTTTTCAGAATTTGCGTTTTTCCGATCCCGTGATTTCCTTTTATGAGCACCGCTTTTTTGGTGGAACTCATAATTTGCCCCACCTCGCTTTGACTGATGACCGCCCAGTCGTCTAAGTGTTTTGTGTCCATTGTATGGCTTTCCTTTGTTATTATTTTTAATTTTGTAGGTAAAATACTAAATGCCAAAGAACGAAATTTCTCCAAAAACGAAATACTTACGAAAACCGTCGCAAAAATATAGTATATTCATTCTTAAATATTAAGAAAGGATTTAATTATGACATTGCAAAGAACAGTAAATATTACTGGAAAAAGACAGGTACATTTAGATTTACCTGTTCCCCAAGATATTCCTGTCGGTAAAACGTTAATTAAAATTACTTTTGTAGCCGCATACTCAAACCCGCAAACTACAAAAATAAAAAAAACACAACCGTTAAAAACATTGGAAAATGCAAAAGTTAAAAAGAAATCTGCTTTCGGTTGCTTGAACGAGTATGCCGATGTCTCTAAAATATCGTTAGAAAAAGGCGCTTGGGAAAGAGAGGTCGCCCAAAAGTATGCTGTTAATTGATGCAAATATTGCTTTGCGCTATATTATCGGAGACCATAAGGAATTGGCATTAAAAGCGAGAGATATGATTGACAATAATGACATAGAAATGCCTGTCGAAGTTCTTAGCGAAGTTGTTTATGTCTTAAAAAGCGTTTATAAAATTGACAGAAACGTTATCTATTCAAAATTGTTATACTTTTTTGAAATTACGGAGTGTGAAATTCCACATAAAGCCTCTGTTTTATGTGGTTTAAAGTATTATGCGGAAACAAACCTTGATTTGGTAGATTGTATTTTGGCAGGTTATTATGAAGTAGAAAACAAGGAAATTGCAACATTTGATACGGGTTTGCAAAAACTACTTGCTAAAATAAAAGCATAAATTTGTCCCCCATTAACATCATCAAGAGGAAAAAAATGACAGCAAAAGAAAAAGCGGAGAAATTACACAAAAAAGTAGGATTGTTTTTTATCAGTTGCGTCGGCGAGGACGGGTATCCTCTTACTAAAGCCGTTCTGTCTCTTCCCGCAAAACATAAAAATTCATTGAACGAGATTTATTTTTGCACAAACACATCGTCTAAATTTGCAGGGGAAATCGCTAAAAATTCTAAGGCAAGCGTGTATTTTTACAGCAAGGAAATTCTTATATGGAAAGGCTGTATGCTTAAAGGAAATATGGAAATCGTCAACGATATGAAGATTAAAGAGCGGCTTTGGGACGATAAATATAAGGATGCATACCTTCCCGAAAAATCCCCGTCTTGCCCCGATTATTGCGTGCTAAAATTTACTCCGATTTCGGGCAGATATTACACGTGGTATAAAATCGAAGATTTTGAAATTTAAGTCGCAGTTAAAGCATTTGTTTATGGAATATCTTGCCGTTGCAGGGGAATTGAGTATGTTTTAGTTTTCGGTAGAACGTATTCCCATAGATAAAAAACACAAAAAATCACCAAAACCAAAATAATCTCGAAATCCACCACAAACAAATATTATTTTCTCCCTAATATTTCAGGGAAATCTAACAAAAACGGAGAAAAAACAATGGTTGCAACTGCAAATCTACAGAATTTCTTCAATCTCGCAATAAAAAACATTGCGGGGGATTTACACACAACACAACACAACACAACACAACACAACACAACACAACACAACACAACACAACACATATAATTATACGAAGTATAATATATGTGGGGATATTACAAGGGGACGCCTTTTCGGGCGCAAAATTTTTGCGTTCTTTTTTGTATCGTCAAAGTCGAAAATAAGTTCAATTAAACAAATAAAAAGGGAGTTTTTATGAAAAGTCTTAAAAATGTATTGGCGGCAATTTTATGTTTTGCCGCAGTGGTTTCGGCTCAGATTTGGAACAGCGCAACACCGCCGACGGTTGCGGACGGAGCGACGATAACAATAGCCGCGGGCGTTCATGGAAATTTGAATGTCCCCGAAAATGCAACTATAACTATAATCGGCGGCGCTTCTTATGGAGGCGGCATGTGGGACGAACAACTTGTTTTTGACATTCCTGCGACTTCAAAAGTTATTTGGAAAGCGGAGTTTTCCGGTGGTGTTTTTTCTAGGACTCCCGGTATTGTTTCTTTTGCGAACGTACTTATTCGTGGCGGTGAGCTTGTGGTTGCTGAGGGAGGGGTGATAACAGGTGTTAGAACCGTGCTTGGCGTTCGTGATGGCGGCAGAATTACCATTGACGGCGGAGAAGTCAGAGCTACGGGTGGCGAGGCGATTTTTTCCAGAGACAGTAGCAGTATTGTTATTTTAAGCGGAGTAGTCAGTATGACAGGCAGTAATGCTGCGACAATCAGCGTTCTTGACAGTGGCAGTGTTGCAATTTCGGGCGGATTGGTTATCGGACAAACGCCTTTCGGATACGATGCAAACCGCACCAACATAAACATTACCAACAACGGCGCAGTTGTAAAAATCGAAGAAAATTTTGACTGGAAAACGTACACCGCAGGCACAAAAGACGGTTTTACAACTACTCCCG
Organism: Chitinivibrionia bacterium; assembly: GCA_009779925.1. NCBI lineage: Bacteria > Pseudomonadati > Fibrobacterota > Chitinivibrionia > Chitinivibrionia bacterium. Next base: position 4,182 of record WRAZ01000028.1, on the reverse strand, counting down.
AAAATGCGGCGGTATATTGGGGAGGCGGAGGCATATCTTACCCGAACGGCTTTTGGTATATTGAGTATGATTTAATAGAAGACCGTCCGCAACGAACTATCGTTTGGGACAGATGGTTCGCGGTTAATCCTTCGAATCCCGGTAATCATCAGCCTGCTCTTATAGACGGCGATACCGTTCGGATTGCTCTCGGCGCAAACGGAACTTTAAGAGTTCCCGGAAATAGAACTATTACAATTATCGGTGATAACCTTAACAACAGCCCCCAATGGTGGGATAGGATTGCATTAGAGATTGCTCCGACATCGAGAGTTATTTGGAGAGCGACGTTTACCCCGGGAGATATGTGGATGCCGGAGGACGGTTTTCGAATTACGGGCGGCGGCGTGTTTGAATTTGCCGCCGGCTCTATAAGAACCTGTCGAAGAGCAATTATCGTCTCCGACGGCGGAACATTTATTGCTTCGGGCGGAAACATCACAGGGAGGATACTTCTTGAAAGCGGCAGCACGCTTAATTTTTTAGGCGGCAGGTTAGAAAGCACTCATATTAATAATAACTTTGAGCCTACAATTGCCGCCAGGGGCGGTAGCACGGTTAATATTTCCGGCGGAGAAATTTCAGTAATAAACGGAACAGGAAGTCTTGCAATGGTAAGGCAAGCGATTCTAATAGCGGACAGCAGTAATATCACGGTTTCGGGCGGAGTTATAAATACGATAGGGAGTGTAGAGGTAGCCATTCGTATAGGTACGATTAATGTAGATCCGACTAATGAAAGAGGTATGGGTAATATTGTAATTTCAGGCGGAGTGATAAATATAGAAGCAAATCAAAGATCCCACACTGCGATTGTAAGTCATTCCAACAGTATTACCAGAATTTCAAATGTAGAGATTAACGTTAAAGGTTCTACTTCTACTACTATATTAACCGGAATTAATGTTGACGGCGATCTCAAAATTGATAACGTAATAAAATTCAATGTCGAAGATACTGCTCAGTCGCAACAGTTAATTCGTGTTGCGAATGGCAATCTCACAGTTGAAGGCGCGAAAATGAGTGTAGGAACAAACGGCGAAGTAATTTCTGTAGTCAACGGAAATCTTAGTATATTAAACAGTGAAATAACCGGAAGAACAGAGAGAGTTTCTATCGGTTCAAATCTTCGCAGGATTATTTTCCACTCAAACGGCAAGTTAACCGTTTCAAATTCAGTTATAACTGATTTAGGTGATTCAGGTGATTTTGGTGGTCTTATACTGACATCTGGCGATAGCGAAATAACTTTTGAAGACGGCGCTAAAATAATCGGAAGAATTGGTAGGATTAGCGGCGTAAGCAATATCACAATAAAAGACGGCGCCCAAGTTTTGGGACGCATTGATGCAACGACAGTTAACGTTTTTGGCGGAGTTGTGTCTTATCCTGACAACAACTGGGCGATTAGTAGCCCTTCTTTAACAATCTCGGGCGGATTGGTAATCTCCGGCGCGCGAATTGCGTGTCGAGTTATAAATACTTGCAATATTGATTTAGTGCCTAACGACGATGTTTTGACTATGACAGGGGGCACGATTATTGGTTATGACCGCAACGAATTCAGTCAGGGAACTCGCAATGGATTAGTGTCTTTTCCTGAAGACGCGGACATATTTTGGGGAGTAAGCGGAGGAGTGGCGGGTATTTTTTATCCGGGCGGTTTTTATCCTGTTGACGGCATAGTGCCTCCCAGTTTTATCCGCGAAAGACAGCCTGTTTCTTTGTCGCAGTATGGAATTTTACTCGAAAACGCAGTAGTGTCGGACGTGGCGAGATTTTCGATAATAACCCCCGAACCGGCAATGGCGAATGTGCGGATATTTGATGCGTTGGGGAATGTTGTGTGGTCGGTGGACGATGTAGGGGCGTATTGCATACGCCCTGCAACAATGACCGTCGGCGATTTGGGCGTATGCAATACGCCCCTACAATGGGATTTAACCAACACCACAGGACGATTAGTCGCAAGCGGCACCTACATAATCGCCGTGGAAGCAACGACCATCAGCGGAAGACGATACCGATATTCCGCTCGAATCGGCGTAAAAAGGTAGGCATTTATGCGACAAATTGCGGCGATTTTTTTAATTTGGGCTTTATTTTCGCAGGGCGGTTTTGCCGTCCCTGCAATTTCTGCGCCGTTTGAACACGAACTGCCCGACGGCTCAAGCATAACAGTTCGGCTTCACGGCGACGAATGGCAAAATTGGCGAACTACCACGGACGGCTACACAATTTTACTTAACGAAAACGGCTTTTGGGAATACGCAAGCGAAGACAAAAACGGCGATTTGCAATCTTCGGGAATACGCGCGCAAAACGAAAACAAACGCACAAACAAAGAACGCGAATTTCTGCGCGACCGTCCTAAAAATTTAAGAGGTCGTCGTTTAGAAAGCGAAATTTTTGAGATGGAGCAAATACGCGGCGTTCGCAGTATTTTGGAGTCGCAGGAAATTGTCCCGTTTGAGGGCGAATGGACTATTCCCGTAATTCTCGTAGGATTTCAGGGGAAGCCGTTTCAAAGAACAAAACAGGATTTTGAAACCTTGTTTAACGGCAGAGTGCGCGACTATTTTCTCGAAAATTCTTACGGCAAATTCGACTTACGGGCAAACGTTTACGGACCGTTCACTTTGTCAAATCCGATAACGCATTACAACAGGTTTATGTCAAGCGGATCGCTTATGGCTCGCGAAGCGGTAAATTTGGCAATCGAACAAGGATTTGACTATTTTCAATACCCCTGCCCAATAAATCCCGATAATTTAATTGCCGTGCATATAATTTTTGCGGGATATTGCCAAGCATACGGTGCGCCTGCAAACGACGCAATATGGTCGCACGCCGCCATAAATACACCTGTTTTTTCGCATAACGGAAGATGGTATGGCAGGTATTCTTGCTCTTCGGAACTTAGCGGCATAAGCGGCACAAATATTGCGCCCCTCGGAACGCTTGTGCACGAATTGGGACACTCAGTTTTTGATTTCCGTGATTTTTACGCAACAGGTTCCGTATGCCCCGATAATTGGTGTATTATGGCAAAGGGCGGTGTTATTAACAATGGAAATTCCCCATCTCTTTTTTCGGCATACCCACGTGTAAGATTGGGCTGGGCGCAAGAAATTACAATTAACTCAGCCGCACAGATTACTTTGCCTAATCCTACCGAACGCGGAGTAGTATATAGAATAAATACACAAACGAACGGCGAATATTTTCTGATAGAAAACCGTCAAAGAATAGGTTTTGACGCGCTTATTCCTGCAAGCGGTATGTTAATTTATCGTGTAAATAAAAATGTTTCGGCTTGGAACAACAATAGCCCGGTAAACACCGATCCCGCAAATCGCGGATATTATGTAATGCAAGCGGGCTGCGACAGGGTTAACGGTTGTGTAAGCGACCAAGGAATGTTTGTTTTTTACTCGTTTCCTCGTAGCAACGACGCTTTTCCGAGGTTTATTTTTAACAGCTTTACGGATTATTCCGTCCCAAATGCGCGGGCGCGAGCAGGCGAAAACACCAACAAACCCATAACCAACATCACCCACAACACAACAGCAAGAACAATTTCATTCGATTTTATGATGACCGCAACGTGGAACAGCAACACCCCGCCCGTTCCCATAGACCAAATGACCGTAATAATCTCCGAGGGCGCAAGCCGCACCCTGCTTATTCCGCCGAACGCAACCATAACAATAATCGGCGAAACCGACAATTTATTCGACAATTCGCCCAATTCAATCGGCATTTACATTCCGTATTCCTCAACCGTAATCTGGAAAGCAAAATACGCCGCCTTAAACACGCAAAACCTAATAAGAGGCGACGGCAGAATTACTTTTACCGACGGCGGTTTTATAGTAAATTACGACCCGACCTCGTGCAAATTAAACGTTCTGCCCGACACCGCGCAATTATTCTGGAATTTAGTCCCGCCCACAGGCATATTTTACGGCAACGACGGATTTTTACCCATCGCAAACGTATCCGCAAGACACAATTTCAACAACTGGACTTTAAGCAAAGAGCCCAACTGCACGGATTTCGGCGAAATATCAAGAATTTGCCAAATCTGCACCCAAACAGAAACCACTCCCACCCCCGAACGAAACCCCGAAAACCACGCTT